>CALWKN010000025.1 GCA_944381265.1 uncultured Clostridia bacterium | reverse complement strand
GCGCGCTGCGCGTCCAGCAGCGGCACGGGGAAGCGATAGGGCGCGACGCGGTAGTCCAGCACAAAGGCGTGCAGGCCCATCTCGTTCAGGCGCTCGGCCACGGGCGCGCCTTCGTGCGCGGCCTTCATCACATAGCCGCCGCCGGGGCAGACGATCACCGCGCCGTGGGGCTGGCCGTCTGTGAGGAGAAAGGGAGTGAGGGAAGGCGCGGGCTGGTCGATGGACGAGTCAAAGCGGGGAACGTCCCGCTCCCAGAGCAGTATGTTTTCCATGATTGTGCCCTCCTTAAAAGCCCATGGTGCGAAGGAAATCGGCGAGAAGATCGGGCCAGTCCTCGGCAAGGGGCGAGTCCTCGCGCCCAAGGCCCACGCCGTGCGGGCCAAAGGGGAACACGTGCAGCGACACCGGCACGTTGTGCGCCACAAGCGCCGCGGCCAGGCGCAGGCTGTTTTCCACCGGCACCGCGCCGTCCTCGGCCGTGTGCCAGAGGAAGCAGGGCGGCGTGTCCTCGGTCACGCAGAATTCCGCGGTCAGGGCCCGGAGTTGGCGGGGGTCCGTCTTCTCGCCCAGCAGGCTGTGGCCGGAGCCTTCATGCCAGAAGCCCGTCAGCGACGATACCGCGTAGCAGGGCACGAAGAGGTCCGGGCGGCAGCTCTCCCGGTCGATGGGGTCCACCGCGGCGGGGTCGCCCGCGTCGTAGTGCGT
This sequence comes from uncultured Clostridia bacterium, assembly GCA_944381265.1. Taxonomy (GTDB): domain Bacteria; phylum Bacillota; class Clostridia; order Christensenellales; family UBA1750; genus Spyradocola. The sequence goes on along the minus strand of CALWKN010000025.1, from coordinate 7,285 downwards.
CGCCGCGGTGCAGACCAGGTGTCCGCCCGCGGAAAAGCCGAGGATGGCGATCTTGTCCGGCAGGACGCCGAATTCCTGCGCGCGGCTTCGCACCAGGCGGATGGCGCGCTGCAGGTCCAGCAGCGGCACGGGATGGCGGTAGGGCGCGACGCGGTAGTCCAGCACAAAGGCGTGGAAGCCGAGTTCGTTTAGGCGCTCGGCGATGGGCGCGCCCTCGTGGTCGGCCTTCATCACATAGCCGCCGCCGGGGCAGACGATCACCGCGCCGCGCACCGCGGCGCCGGGCAGAAGATAGGGGGTCAGGCTCGGCGCGGGCTGGGAGAAGCTTTCGTCAAACAGCGGCGCGCGCTCCCAAAGGGGTATCCGTTCCATGAAAAGGCCCTCCTTTTTGCGTGTTTTACAGGTAGGGGATCATATCGCCCAGGCGGGAAAAGATCAGATCCGGCTCGATGTGCATGGTCTCTATGTCGGCTAGCGTCCCCTCGCCCGAGAGCACGAGGATCGCGCACAGGCCGTGGTCCACGCCCGTGCGCACGTCGGTGTAGAGCCGGTCGCCGACCATGGCCATCTCGCCGGGCTTGAGCCCTAAGCGCTCCTGCGCCGCGCGCACGATCTCGCCGCAGGGCTTGCCGATGATGACGTCCGCCCGGCGCCCGGTCGAGGCCTCGATAAAGGCCATGATCGCGCCGACATCCGGGATGAAGCCCGTCTCGGTCGGGCAGTTGAAGTCCGGGTGCGTGGCGATGTAGGGCAGCCCCGCGCGCACATAGTCGCAGACGCGGCACATCTTTTCGTAGTCCAGCGTGGTGTCAAAGCCCACGAGCACAAGGTCCGGCTCTTCCTCCACAAGGGACACGCCAAAGGCGCGCATCTCCTCCGCCAAAGAGGGGTTGCCCAGCAGGTAGACGCGCTCCCCCGGGTGCTCGCGCAGCAGGTACTGCGCCGCGGCCTGGCCGGAGGTGAGCACCTTCTCCTCCCCCGCGTCCAGGCCCAGGCGGCGGAGCTTTTCCACATAGTGCTTGACCGAGCGGGAGGAGTTGTTGGTGAGGAAGAGGTACTCCCGGCCGGTGCGCTCCACCGCCTCCAGGAACTCCATCGAGCCCTCGATCACGCGGTCGCCCAGGTAGAACGTGCCGTCCATGTCCAGGAGGAACGCGCGCACGTTTTGCAGCGCGGCGCGGATCTGTTCCGGCGTGCGGTCATGCAAGGACTTCATCGACGATCTCCTCCAGTATCCCAAGGCCAAAGGCGAGCTTGAGCAGCGTAAAGCGCGGGCGCAGCAGCCAGGCGCACAGCAGCGCGTCGCGCACGTCCTCGCCGCGGCAGCCGACCTGCGCAGGCTCGGTGGGCCCGCCGCTCTCTTCGAGCATATGGCGCAGGGCGTCCTTCTTGGCGCAGAGGGCGTCCGCCTCGGCCTTGAGCTCGTCCCAGTTCGCAAGGACGCGCTCGAGCTGCTCCTGTGCGGTGGTCGCTTCGGCGCGGTCCAGCGGATTGCGCATGAGGAACCCCTCCGCAAGCGGGCCGTAGGCGTCGCGCATCCGCGCCTCCCAGGCCGCAAGGTCCACCGGACAGACGCGCTCCGGCTTCCTGGCAAAGAAGCGGCGGTACATCTCGATGATCAGGAGCGTGGCTACGCCCACCTTGTCGCCGTGCAGGCTGGCGCCCTGGCCGCGCAGGAGCTGGCGCATCTCCCAGAAGTGGGAGAGGTGGTGCTCGCAGCCGGAGGCGGGGCGGGAATTGCCCATCATCTGCATGGCCAGCCCCGAGAGCACCAGGCCCTGCGTGAGCTTGGCCACGGCGTCGGGATCGCGGCGGCTGAGCCCCGGCGCGTTCTGCTCGCACAGCTCGACCGCGTCGTGCATCATCGAGGCGATGGGGGCGCAGAAGGATTCGCCCGTGGCGACGGCGCTGAGCTTCCAGTCCAGCAGCGCGGTGTGCTTGCCCAGCATATCGCCAAGACCGGCGGCGACCATGTTCTGCGGCGCGCTGCAAAGTATGGCGGGAGAGGAGAGCACGGCCTCCGGATGCGTGGCCTCAAAGGTGATCTTCATGCCGTCGACGAGCACCGGGGAGACGGAGGAGGCGTAGCCGTCCATGGAAGGAGCGGTGCCGACCACGATGTAGGGCAGATGCGTGCGGTAGGCGACGTAGCGCACGGTGTCGTTGACCGTGCCCGAGCCCACGGCCACGAGCAGGCGCGTGCCGTCGTTTACGGCAAGGAGCACGCGCCCGATGTTGGCGGCGTCGGCGTGGAGCTCCGCGCCGCGCAGGATCACGCGCTCCACCGCAAAGCCGGAGAGCGCCTGCAGGGCAGCGCGGCCCGCCGCCTCAAACGTGCGCTCGTCCGCAACCAGTGTGACGCCGCCCTTTCCCGCCAGCGCGGCGGCCTGGGCGCGAAGATGCGCCTGCCAGTCCTCGCCGATGCAGATCTCCTTTGTGCGCATATGGTGGGCGCGTCCGCAGGCACAGTCGCCCTCCAGCGCGCGGCAGCGCGCCAGCATGTCTATCGCCATGGTAGTCATCCTCCCTCGTTTTTCTCCATTATACCATTGGGACGCGCAAGTTTCCAGCGCGGGCCGGGCAGAAAAAAAGCGCCGCCGGAAGCGGAAAGGCTTCCGGCGGCGGGTCGGTCAGAGGTCGTCGGCGTCCTGGGTCGGCTCCGCGCCCTGCGCGGGGACGCCCGTCCAGGAGCCCAGGGGGTCGGTAAGGCTCCTGCCCAGACCGCCCAAGGGGCGGCCCGGGTAGGCTTCCCTTCAGAGGTCGTGCGGTTCCTTGCCGTTCTTGACGCTGTTGTCGTCGGGACGATTGCAGCCCTTCTTGCCGTTCTGGTTCTTGGAGCAGTTCTTCTTTTCGGGTTCGTTTCGCATATCATCTCACCTCGCCCCTAGTATGGATGCGGGCGGGCGCCGCTATGCGAAAAAATTTTTTTACGGCTGCAGCGGTTCGTCCGAGCCGATCTCGCCGCCGGAAGCGGAAGCCGGGGTCGAGGCCGGCTGCGAGGCGACGGGAGAAGCGGTGGGCGCGGCGGAAGCTTCGGGCGCGGCGCCGGAGTTGGGGTCAGCGTCGGTTTCCGCGGCGGGCGTTTCGGCCGGGGCGGGCGCCTCCTCCGCGGGCGCCGCCAGGGACTGGGCGTAGAGCACATTGCCCGCCTCGTCGACAAAGACGATGGGCTTGCCCTTGTCTACGTCCGCGCGGACGCAGAGCGCGGCCGTGGGTGTGGAAACGCCGCTGCCGTCGTCGGCGAGGGCGACGCGGACGAGGATGTAGAAGTCGCTTTCGGAGATGCTGGTGATGGAAGCCTGGCGCGCGTCGCCGGCGGCGGGGCAGGCGACAAAGAGCACCTGCTCCGGCGTGAGGCTGGGCATCTCGTTGCTGCCAAAGGCGTAGTAGATCGCGTTGTCCCCGGTGCGCTCGTAGGAAGAGGGCGTAAAGGCGATCTCGGAGCTGACCTGGTCAAAGAGCGTAAGGTCGAGCCCGGCGCGCAGGGCGCTGTCGTCCGGCGGAACGAAGGCGGATTCCTCGTTGGAAGAAGTTTCCATCAGCGTCTCGCCCCAGGCGGCGAGCAGCTCGGCAAGCCCCGTGGGCTGGAAGCTGAGGTAGACGCGCACGCTCTCCTCGCCTATGCGGCGGTTGGTGGGCACGTTGACGAGGTTCTGGTAGTCGTCGTAGTAGAGCGTCATGGTGCCGCCGGAGGTGACGAGGAAGAGCTCGTGGGACGCGTTGATCTCCGGCGAGTAGCTGGTGGGGATCTCCACCAGCACGGGCTCCGCGCCGTAGAGCAGGCTGAGGAGCTGGTCAAATTCGGCGGAGCCGGATGTGTACTCCAATCGGGGGATGTTTTCGCCGACGCCGAGGTTCAGGTAGTTCACCGACGTCTGCGTCACGCTCTGGCGGGGCAATAGATCCTCGAGAAACACCTCCTGCTGGGCGCAGCCGGCAAGGAGCGGGGCAAGAAGCAGCAGCGCCAGGCAGCAAAGGGCGCGCAGCCGCGGAAAAGTACGCTTGTTCATCGCATAGCCTCCGTATCGCCAAAATGGCGGATCAAGTTCTTCTTTCCATTATACATGGGGGCGCGGGCTTTTGCAACGGCGAAGGACGGGACGGACCCGCCCGGCCGCTTTTTTTGCGTATGCGGCGGGCCGAAGCGGCGCACAATAAGGCGCGAAGGAGGCGAAACCCTTGAAAAGGAAACTCATTTTCACATTGGTACTGGCCCTTGCGGCCGCGGCGCTGACCGCCTGTTCCTGCAGCGTCAGCCCCGGCGCGACGCCCACCCCCTCGCCCTCGGCGCTGACGGCCACGCCGCGCCCGGCACAGAGCGCAAGCCCGTCCCCGAGCGCGGCGGTATCGCCGGAAGCGTCGCCGGGCGCTTCGAACGCGCCGGATCCCTCCGCGTCGCCGGACGCTTCCGCCGCGCCGGAGGCCGTGCTGGACTTTGAGGCCCTGGCCCTTGAGGTGGAGAAGCTGAGCGAGGTGGACGTCTGCGACGTTGTGGCGGTGGGCGACCGCGCCGTGGTGGGACTGGCGTTTGACGCGCAGTACCAGGGCACGCTGACCGACCGCATCGAGGAAATGGTGCGCGAGAAGATCACGGCCAAGGAATCGGGCGTGACGAACATCGCCGTTACCGCGGATCCGACGCTCTGCACCGAGATCAAGGCGCTTGCCGAAGAGGTAAAGGGACAGCCGATGACCGAGGCGCAGACGGAAAAATTCGACGAACTCTTCGAGAAGATCCAGCCCGCGGGCACGGAATCGTCCGCGGCGTAAGGGACCTGCGGGGCGGAGACCTCCCCGCTGACGGGGCGCAAGTCCTGCGGCGGCGGAGGTTTTTTGTTGCGTCGGTGTGAATTTATTTTGTCCGGAGTCGGGGCGGCATTGACTGGAAATGATTTGCGCTCTATAATGTGTTTACAGCTTCGCAGGCCCGCTCTTTCGGCGGGGCTGCAAAATACGCAAATCAGGAGGAAAACGACCCATGTTCTGTCCGGATCCGGTCGCGTTTACGATCTTCGGCCGCGACATCTATTGGTACGGAATTTTGATTTCCCTCTCGGTGGTGCTTGCGGTCATCATGGTGTACCGCGAGGCCAAGCGCGAGGGGCTGGACGCCGACTGCATGCTGGATTACGCGCTGCTGACGGTGCCCATCGCCATCGTCTGCGCGCGCCTGTACTACGTGATCTTCGAGTGGGAGCGCTACGCGGACAACCCGGTCAGCGCCCTGTACATCTGGGAGGGCGGCATCGCCATCTACGGCGCCGTCATCGGCGGCGTGATCGGCACGCTGATCTTCTCCCGCTGGAAGAAGATCTCCTTCTGGAAGCTGGCGGATCTGGTGGCGCCGGGCCTGGTGCTCGGCCAGGCCATCGGGCGCTGGGGCAACTTCTTCAACCAGGAGGCCTTCGGCGGCCTGGTGACGGATCCGGCCTGGCAGTACTTCCCCTACGCGGTGTACATCGAGCGCCTGGGCGAGTGGCATCAGGCGACGTTCTTCTACGAGTCGGTGTGCTGCTTCCTCATCTTCCTCTTCCTGATGATCTACCGCCGCAAGGCCAAGAACGCCCCAGTCGGCAACCTCTTTTTGTGGTACTGGGTGCTCTACGGCATCGAGCGCGCCTATGTGGAGGGCCTTAGGACCGACAGCCTGTGGATCTTCAAGGGCGGCATACCGATCGGCCACCTGATCTTCTTCCCCAACGGCCTGCGCGTCTCGCAGGTGCTGTCCATCATCATGGCCACGGCCTTTGCCATCGTGCTGCTGGTGCGCTTTGTCAAGCGGCGCAAGAACGCGCCCGCCAGGGAAGAGATCGAGGAGCCGGTGGGCCCGCTGGATCCGGAGCTTGTGCTGATCTCCAAGGAGAAGCGCGAGGCGATGGAGGCCGCAGCGGCGCACGCCGAGGGCGCGGACAGCGAAGAGCCGGCAGACGCGGGCGACGATGTCGCGGCGGCGGTGCTGGGCGCGGCGGTCGCAGCACAGGCGGCGGCCAGCGCGGCGGCCGAAATGCGGGAGGATGAAAGCCGCCCGCAGACAGACGGGGCGGATGAGGCGGCGGACGCCGATGCCGACGCCGACGCGGACGAAGACTCCGGCGCGGATAGCGAGGACGCGGGCGACGAGGACTAGAAAAAGAGATATCTGCCCGCAAGGAGAAGAGGAGTTAAGGACAATGCGCAACCTGACGATGCTTACGGACCTGTACCAGATGACCATGATGAACGGCTATATCAAGGCCGGCATCACCGACCGCGTGGCGGTCTTCGACCTGTTCTACCGCCGCAACCCGGGCAACGCGGCCTTTGCCGTGGCGGCGGGGCTGGAGCAGGTGATCGACTACATCGAGAACCTGCACTTCTCGGCGGAGGACATCGCCTACCTGCGCTCGCTGCACCTGTTTGACGAGCGGTTCTTCGAGTACCTGAAGGACTTTCACTTTACCGGCGAGATCTACGCCGTGCCGGAAGGCACCGTGGTCTTCCCCTACGAGCCGCTGCTGCGCGTCAAGGCGCCGATCTTCGAGGCGCAGCTGATCGAGACGGCGATGCTCAACATCGTCAACCACCAGACGCTCATCGCCTCCAAGGCGGCGCGCGTCTGCCAGGCCGCGCAGGGCGACCTGGTGATGGAGTTCGGCCTGCGCCGCGCCCAGGGCCCGGACGCCGGGCTCTACGGCGCGCGGGCGGCGCTGATCGCCGGCTGCGGCTCCACCTCCAACGTCCTTGCCGGGCAGATGTTCGACGTGCCGGTGGCCGGCACGCACGCCCACAGCTGGGTGATGTCCTTCCCGGACGAACTGACCGCCTTCCGCGCCTACGCCGACGCCTACCCGGACGCCTGCCTGCTGCTGGTGGACACCTACGACACGCTGGGCAGCGGCATGCCCAACGCCATACAGGTTTTCCGCGAGCTGCGGGCAAAGGGCCACGAGCCCATGGGCGTGCGCCTGGACAGCGGCGACCTGTCCTACCTCTCGCGGCAGGCGCGGCGCATGCTGGACGAGGCGGGCTTCCCCAACGCCAAGATCTGCGCCTCCGGCGACCTGGACGAGGACGTCATCTGGGACCTCAAGCAGCAGGGCGCCTGCATCGACTCCTGGGGCGTGGGCACGCGCATGATCACCTCCGACGGCTGCCCGGCCCTGGGCGGCGTCTACAAGATGAGCGCCGAGATCGTGGACGGCAAGGTGGTGCCCAAGATCAAGATCTCGGAAAACCCGAGCAAGGTCACCAACCCCGGCATCAAGAAGATCAAGCGCATCTACAACCGCGAGGGCATGGCCATGGC
>CALWKN010000024.1 GCA_944381265.1 uncultured Clostridia bacterium | reverse complement strand
CTCACCGACGGCCAGGAGGAGATCGAGCTGCGCGAGATGGTGGACGACGACGATGTCGACGCCGGTCAGGGCGCGGTGGACGACCGCCGCGAGGCGCTGGCGGGCGAGTCCACGCTCGAGGGCGATGAAGACGATGCCATCGACGTCGATGACGACAAGCTCGACGTGGGCGACGACGAGGACTTCGAGGAGATCCTTTCGGACGACTTTGGCGACTTCGGTCTGCTCGATGACGACGACGACCTCTGAGATCGCGCGCGGCCCCCATTTGGGGCCGCGGCCGGTCCGGTTTTGAAGAGAAGGGAGAGACCTCTTTGTTTGAACTGAACAATTTTGATTCGATAAAGATCGGTCTGGCTTCTCCGGAGAAGATCCGCGAGTGGTCCAGAGGTGAAGTCAAAAAGCCCGAAACCATCAACTACAGGACCCTGAAGCCGGAAAAGGACGGCCTCTTCTGCGAGCGCATCTTTGGGCCGACCAAGGACTGGGAGTGCCACTGCGGCAAGTACAAGCGCGTGCGCTACAAGGGCATCGTCTGCGACAAGTGCGGCGTCGAGGTCACCCGCGCCAAGGTCCGCCGCGAGCGCATGGGCCACATAGAGCTGGCCGCGCCGGTGTCCCACATCTGGTACTTCCGCGCCATCCCCTCCAAGATGGCGCTGCTGCTGGACATCCCGCCCCGCGCGCTGGAAAAGGTGCTCTACTTCGCCTCCTACATCGTGCTCAACCCCGGCGCAACGACGCTGATCCGCAAGCAGCTTTTGACCGAGACCGAGTACCGCAAGGCGGTCGAGGACAACCACGACCTGCCCGTCATCGAGGGCACGAACCAGACCTTCATCGCCAAGATGGGCGGCGAGGCCATCAAGGAGCTGCTGCTGGAGCTGGACCTGGACAAGCTCTCCCAGGACCTGCGCAAGGAGCTGGAGGGCGCCTCCGGCCAGAAGCGCGTCAAGGCCGTAAAGCGCCTGGAGGTGGTCGAGTCTTTCCGCAAGAGCGGCAACCACCCCTCCTGGATGATCCTGGACGTCGTGCCGGTCATCCCGCCGGAGCTGCGCCCGATGGTGCAGCTGGACGGCGGCCGCTTTGCCACCAGCGATCTTAACGACCTCTACCGCCGCGTCATCAACCGCAACAACCGCTTAAAGCGCCTGCTGGAGCTGGGCGCGCCGGACATCATCGTGCGCAATGAGAAGCGCATGCTGCAGGAAGCGGTGGACGCGCTGATCGACAACGGCCGCCGCGGCCGCCCGGTCACGGGCCCCGGCAACCGGGCGCTGAAGTCCCTGTCCGACCTGCTGCGCGGCAAGCAGGGCCGCTTCCGCCAGAACCTGCTGGGCAAGCGCGTGGACTACTCCGGCCGCTCGGTCATCGTCGTCGGGCCGGAGCTGAAGATGTACCAGTGCGGCCTGCCCAAGACCATGGCGCTGGAGCTGTTCAAGCCCTTTGTCATGAAGAAGCTGATCGAGGCCGGCTACGCCCCCAACATCAAGGCCGCCAAGCGCATCGTCGAGCGCGTCAAGCCCGAGGTCTGGGACGTGCTGGAGGACGTCATCCACGACCACCCGGTGCTGCTCAACCGCGCGCCCACGCTGCACCGCCTCGGCATCCAGGCCTTTGAGCCGGTGCTGGTCGAGGGCAAGGCGTTAAAGCTCCACCCCCTGGCCTGTACCGCCTACAACGCCGACTTCGACGGCGACCAGATGGCCGTGCACCTGCCTTTGTCCATGGAGGCGCAGGCCGAGGCCCGGTTCCTGATGCTGGCCGCCAATAACATCCTCAAGCCCCAGGACGGCAAGCCCGTCGTCTCGCCCTCGCAGGACATGGTCATCGGCGCCTACTACCTGACCATCATGGGCGACGAGGACAAGAAGCACCCCAAGTCCTTCAAGGGCGACGGCCGCGCCTTCATGGACGAGGACGAGGCGCTCATGGCCTATCAGCTGGGCGAGATCGCGCTGCAGGCGCGCATCAAGGTGCGCATCACCCGCACGATCGACGGCGTGAAGCGCAAGAAGCTCATCGAGACCTCCATCGGCCGCATCATCTTTAATGAGGCCATCCCGCAGGACCTGGGCTTTGTCGAGCGCAAGGTCCCGGAGGACGCCTTTAAGCTGGAGATCGACCGCGTCGTGGACAAGAAGATGCTGGGCAACATCGTCCACGCCTGCTACCGCGTCCACGGCGTGACCGAGTGCTCCGCCATGGCCGACCGCATCAAGGCCCTGGGCTTTAAGTACTCCACCCGCGGCGCCATCACCGTGGCCGTCTCCGACGTGGTCGTGCCCAAGGAGAAGCCCATCCTCCTGCACGAGGCGGAGGAGCAGATCGGCGAGATCCAGGAGGCGTTCGAGGACGGTCTGCTCTCGGACGAGGAGCGCTACAAGCGCGTCATCGCCGTCTGGGACGACACCACCAACAAGGTCACCGACGCTCTGAAGGCCTCGCTTGACACCTTCAACCCCATCACCATGATGGCCAACTCCGGCGCCCGCGGTTCCATCAACCAGATCCGCCAGCTGGCCGGCATGCGCGGCCTGATGGCCGACCCCTCCGGTCACATCATCGAGCTGCCCATCCGCGCCAACTTCCGCGAGGGCCTGACGGTGCTGGAATTCTTCACCTCCTCCCACGGCGCCAGAAAGGGCCTGGCCGACACGGCGCTTAAGACCGCCAACTCCGGTTACCTCACCCGCCGCTTGGTCGACGTCTCCCAGGACGTCGTGGTGCGCGAGGAGGACTGCTTCGCCTCCCGCGGCGAGCGCGTGCGCGGCATGGAGGTGACCGAGATCGTCTCCAACGGCCAGGTCATAGAGACACTGGAGGACCGCATCCGCGGCCGCGTCGCCGCCGAGCCCGTCTACCACCCGGAGACCGGCGAGCTGCTCTGCGACGTCAACCAGGACATCGACTACCGCCTGGCGGAGAAGATCGTAAAGGCCGGCGTCAAGAAGGTCACCATCCGCACGGTGCTCACCTGCCGCAACGAGACGGGCGTGTGCGCCAAGTGCTACGGCGCCAACATGGCCACTGGCGAACCCGTGGACATAGGCGAGGCCGTCGGCATCGTCGCGGCACAGTCCCTCGGCGAGCCCGGCACCCAGCTGACCATGCGCACCTTCCACACCGGCGGCGTTGCCCAGGCCGCGGACATCACGCAGGGTCTTCCCCGCGTCGAGGAGCTCTTTGAGGCGCGCAAGCCCAAGGGCATGGCCGTCATCACCGAGATCGGCGGCGTGGTGCACCTGGGACAGAACAAGAACAAGCGCGAGATCACCGTGGTGAGCGAGGACGGCGAGAGCGCCTCCTACGCCATCAACTACGGCGCGCGCATCAGCGTCACCGAGGGCCAGCACGTCGCCGCCGGCGACCCGCTGACCGAGGGCTCGGTAAACCCGCACGACATACTCAAGATCAAGGGCGTAAAGGGCGTGCAGGCCTACATCACGCTGGAAGTGCTCTCCGCCTACCGCATGCAGGGCGTGGACATCTGCGACAAGCACATCGAGGTCATCGTCCGCCAGATGCTGCGCAAGGTCCGCATCGAGGAGAACGGCGACACCGAGATGCTCCCCGGGAGCCTGGTGGACATCTTCCAGTTCGAGCGCGAGAACGAGGAGGTCATCAAGAACGGCGGCCGCCCCGCCATCGCCAAGCGCGTGCTGCTGGGCATCACCAAGGCCTCCCTTGCCACGGACAGCTTCCTGTCCGCCGCCTCCTTCCAGGAGACGACCCGCGTGCTGACGGAAGCCGCCATCAAGGGCAAGGTCGATCCGCTGATCGGCCTGAAGGAGAACGTGCTCATCGGCAAGCTCATCCCCGCCGGCACCGGCATGAAGCGCTACCACAACCTCGAGATCCAGGAGAACCTGGGCGAATAAACGATGCGCAAACCTGCGCCCCCGCCGCCTGCGCGCGGCCGGGGGCGCATTTTGTTCCCCGGGCGGGGAAAACGCATCGAAAAAGCCGAGATATCCGATTAAGTTTCGATGAAATCATTGACACCGAAAATGGGCGATGGTAAAATACATGATGGTGCTCGTATGCCATCGACCCGTTTTGGGGAGAAAAAGGAGAGGGGCGAGGCGCAGAGTATGGCACAGAGCGAAAGCCCGCGCCGCGTCGTCGGCTACCGCCAGCTGATGAAGGCCCTGCGGCGGGACGAAGTGGCAAGCGTGCTCTTGGCCGCGGACGCGCGCGAGGATATGCGCAAGGAGATCCTTGCGCAGGCGGTTCGGCGCGGTCTGCCGGTGCGGGAAGTCCCCACGATGCGGGAGCTCGGCGCGCTGTGCGGCATTGCCGTGGGCAGCGCCGCGGCAGGTCTCCTGCGCGAGCACCCGGAGGATTCTTCAGTTTCCACGGACGCCTAGGGTTGCGGCGCCTTTGGGATATATCACTTGATTGTTTTGGAAGGAGGTGCTTCCGTGCGCACGAGTAATCAGTTGATTCGCAAGGGTCGGGAGAACAAAACGGATAAGTCCAAGTCCCCGATTTTGCAGGGCTGCCCGCAGAAGCGCGGCGTCTGCCTGTCGGTCAAGACCCTCACCCCCAAGAAGCCGAACTCCGCCATGCGCAAGATTGCGCGTGTGCGCCTGACCAGCGGGATTGAAGGTACGGCCTACATTCCCGGCATCGGCCACAATCTGCAGGAGCACTCCGTCGTGCTGATTCGCGGCGGCAGAGTTCGCGACCTGCCTGGCGTTCGCTACCACATCATCCGCGGCACGCTGGATGCGGCTGGCGTCGCCAAGCGCATGCAGGCTCGGTCCCTCTACGGCGCCAAGCGCCCGAAGAAGTAAGACGGCCTAAAGAAAAGGGATGTTTGTTGCAGCGCCTTAAAAGAGCCTGACCCCCGCGGTCCGTCTTTCCCGGTTCGGAACAGCCGGGAAGGGCGCGGAATGCTGAGCCGAGGCGCCTTGGATGCGCGCGTTATGCTCGTTGCAGGCATCGCGCGGCGGCGCGGGCGAACGCCCCTGCCCCCCAAGCAGTCCGAATTTTTCGAGCCAAGAGCAACTACCGTTAAGGAGGGAATATCCATGCCCAGACGTGGATTCATACCGAAGCGCGAAGTGCTGGCCGACCCCATCTACGGCAGCACCATCGTCACCAAGCTGATCAATCAGGTCATGTACGACGGCAAGCGCGGCACCGCGCAGAAGGTCTGCTACCAGGCGTTCCAGGCCGTCGCGGAGAAGACCGGCAAGGAAGCGACCGAGGTGTTCGAGGCGGCCATGAACAACATCATGCCCGTGCTCGAGGTCAAGGCCCGCCGCGTCGGCGGTGCGACCTACCAGGTCCCCATCGAGATCCGCCCGGAGCGCCGCCAGACCCTGGCCCTGCGCTGGCTGGTGGAGTTCTCCCGCAAGCGCGGCGAGAAGACCCAGGCCGAGCGCCTGTGCAACGAGATCATCGACGCCTCCAACAACACCGGCGCTTCCGTCAAGCGCAAGGAGGACATGCACAAGATGGCCGAGGCCAACAAGGCGTTCGCGCACTATCGTTGGTAAGAGAAAGCACATGAACCTTGACTGCTCTGTGATACGCGCGCAGGGCAGCTCAATTCCTGCCGAAAGGAGGATATACGGCTGTGTCTAACAGAGAGTATTCTTTGGAAAATACCCGAAACATTGGTATTATGGCGCATATCGACGCGGGCAAGACGACCACCACGGAGCGCATCCTGTTCTACACGGGTGTCAACCGCAAGATCGGCGAGACCCACGACGGCACCGCGACCATGGACTGGATGGTGCAGGAGCAGGAGCGTGGCATCACCATCACCTCCGCCGCAACCACCTGCCACTGGAACGGCAAGCGCATCAATATCATCGACACTCCCGGGCACGTTGACTTTACGGTTGAGGTTGAGCGCTCCCTGCGTGTGCTGGACGGCGCCGTTTGCGTCTTCTGCGCAAAGGGCGGCGTCGAACCCCAGTCCGAAACCGTTTGGCATCAGGCGGATAAGTACGGCGTCCCGCGCATGGCCTACGTCAACAAGATGGACATCATGGGCGCGGACTTCTACAACGTCGTGGACATGATGCACGAGCGCCTGCACTGCAACGCCGTGCCGATCCAGCTGCCCATCGGCAGCGAGTCCAGCTTCGTGGGCCTGGTGGACCTTGTGGAGAACAAGGCCTACGTCTACACCGACGACCTGGGCACCCACATCGAGGACGAGCCCATCCCGGAGGATATGCGCGACCAGGTCGAGATGTACCGCGCCGAGCTCATGGAGAAGGTCGCCGAGCTGGACGATGAGCTGATGGAGAAGTACCTGGAGGGCGAGGAGCTGACGATCGACGAGATCAAGGCCGCCATCCGCAAGGGCACCATCGCCAACAAGTTCGTCCCCGTGCTCTGCGGTACTTCCTACCGCAACAAGGGCGTGCAGAAGCTGCTCGACGCCATCGTCGACTACATGCCTTCCCCCATCGACATCCCGCCGATCAAGGGCACCGTGCCCGGCACGGACGAGGAGACCGAGCGCCCGTCTTCCGACGAGGAGCCCTTCTCCGCGCTGGCCTTTAAGATCATGGCGGACCCGTTCGTGGGCAAGCTCGCCTTCTTCCGCGTCTACTCCGGTACGCGCGAGGCCGGCACCTACGTTTACAACTCCACCAAGGGCAAGCGTGAGCGCTTCGGCCGCATCCTGCAGATGCACGCCAACCACCGCGAGGAGATCGAGAAGGTCTACTCCGGCGACATCGCCGCGGCGGTCGGCCTTAAGGAGACCACCACGGGCGATACGCTCTGCGACG
>CALWKN010000023.1 GCA_944381265.1 uncultured Clostridia bacterium | reverse complement strand
CGCACCTACCGCTACCTGCGCGCCGAGCCGCTCTACCCCTTCGGCTACGGCCTGTCCTATGCCAGGTTCACCTTCTCGGACCTGGCGCTCGAAAAGACAGAGCTGGCCGTGGGCGAACCGGTGCGCGCCGCCGTCACGGTCAAGAACGAGAGCGCCATCCCCGCCGCCACGCCCGTGGAGTTCTACGTGCGCGACGAGGAGGCCTCCACGCGCGTGCCGCACTTTGCGCTCTGCGGCTTTGCCCGCGTGGAGCTGGCCCCCGGCGAGAGCCGCGAGGTAACGGTGGAGATCGCGCCGCGCTCGCTGTCCCTGGTGACCGAGGCGGGCGAAGTGGTCGAAGAGCCCGGCGTCTTCACGCTCTTTGCCGGCGGCAGCGCGCCGGACGCGCGCTCCGTCGCTCTGACCGGCTGCCAGCCCCTTTCCGCCGCCTTCCGCGTGCTGTAAGGTCCGCGTTTCCTCTTTCGGGGACGCAACACGCCGGGAAACCCCGCCCTGTCTTTGGGGCGGGGTTTCTTTGCGCGGCGGCTGCGCCGCCGCGCGGGTTTTGCGGGGGCACAGCCCCCACAAAACCCAGCGCCCCCGGAGAGCAAAGCTCTCCGGGGGCAGCTCCTCCGCCGGGCGGCCCTACGGGCCGCCCGGCGGAGAGGGGTGGGTGGGCGGGGCGAAAATGCAGCTTGCTGCATTTTCGTCTCGTTCCTCTTTAGTCTTTGGGCCGGTCCCACAGCCCGTACTGCGCCTCGTTCTGCAGCGCGGAGAGCATGAGCTCGCGCGCGTTGGGATAGCGGCGGCACAGCGCGTCGAGCAGCTCCTTCATCTCCTCGCGCTGCGTGTTGCCGTTGGCCGGACAGGAGGAGGCAAGCACCGGCAGCTGCAGCTCCCGCACCACGTGGATGACGTGCTTTTCCGGCAGATAGACCATGGGCCGGATCACGGTCAGATCCATGCGCGAGAGGTAGGAGCGGGGGTGGAAGGTGTGGATGCGCCCCTCGTGCAGCAGGCTCAGCAGCAGCGTCTCCAGCGCGTCGTCGCGGTGATGGCCCAGGGCCACCTTGTTGCAGCCCACCTCCTTGGCCAGCTCATTGAGCGCGCCGCGGCGCATCTTGGCGCAGAGCGAGCAGGGGTTCTTCTCCTTGCGCTCCTCGAAGATCACCTTGCCGATCTGCGTCTCCCGCACCACATAGGGCACTTCCAGCTTTTCGCACAGCGCGGCGATGGCGCTCGTGTCCGTGGGGGCAAGGCCGAGTGTGAGCGTCAGGCCCACGAGCGTAAAGCGGGCCTTGGAAAACTTGCGGTAGAGCGCCAGGGCGTAGAGCAGCAGCAGGCTGTCCTTGCCGCCGGAGACGCCCACGCCTATGCGGTCGCCGTCCTTGATGAGGTCAAAGTCCTCGCAGGCCTTGCGGATGCAGCCGAGCACTTTTTTCATAAAATATAGAAGTCCTCCCTCTTGCGCGTTTTCTCCCATTATAGCGGATTTTCCCCGCCCGGCAAAGCGCGCTTTGTTAGATGTTGATTAAGAGCCGTTGACGAAGCGCGCGGCCTGTGGTATGCTTGGGATTGGAAAACCGAATAAGAACGCCTTATAGAGAGTGGTTGAGGGACGGGCCCGATGAAACCCGGCAACCGGTCGGCTTCCCGACAGTGGTGCCAATTCCCGCAGCGCGAGAGGGGCGCCTCCGCGCTGAAATATGAGGTGGAAGCGTGCGTAAAACATTTCAAGCCTTCTGCCGCAAAAAAGTGCGCGCTGGAAGGCTTTTTCCATGCTTAAGACAGGACCTGCGGCGTTCTTATCCCTCGGAAAACCAAGGAGAAAGGATGTAGAACATGCTGCAGCAGGGAAAGAGATTCTTTACCTCCGAATCCGTGACGGAGGGCCATCCGGACAAGGTCTGCGACCAGATCTCCGACGCGATCCTGGACGCGCATTTGGCGCAGGACCCCATGGCCCGCGTGGCCTGCGAGACCATCGCCACCACCGGCCTTGTGCTCGTCATGGGGGAGATCACCTCCAAGGCGCGCGTGGACGTGGAAAAGATCGTGCGCGAAACCATCGCCTCCATCGGCTACCGCGACAACGCCTGCGGCTTTGACGCCGCCACCTGCAAGGTGGAGATCCACTTGGACGAGCAGTCCCCGGACATCGCCATGGGCGTGGGCAACGCGCTGGAGGGCCGCGCCGAGGGCCGGATGGACATCGGCGCCGGCGACCAGGGCATGATGTTCGGCTTTGCCTGCGACGAGACGGAGGAGTACATGCCCATGCCCATCGCCCTGGCGCACCGCCTGACGCGCCAGCTGGCCAAGGTGCGCCAGGACGGCACGCTGCCCTACCTGCGCCCGGACGGCAAGGGCCAGGTGACGGTGGAATACGACGGCGGCAAGCCCGTGCGCGTGGACGCCATCGTCCTGTCCACCCAGCACAGTGAGGACGTAGACCAGGCGACCATTCGCCGCGACCTGCTGGAAAAGGTGGTGTCGCCCGTCATCCCCGCCCACCTTCTGGACGAAAACACCAAGTACTTCATCAACCCCACCGGGCGCTTTGTCGTGGGCGGGCCGGAAGGGGATTCGGGCCTCACCGGCCGCAAGATCATCGTGGACACCTACGGCGGCTACGCCCCGCACGGCGGCGGCGCCTTCTCCGGCAAGGATCCGACGAAGGTGGACCGCAGCGCCTGCTACATGGTCCGCTACATCGCAAAGAACATCGTGGCCGCGGGCCTTGCCTCCCGGTGCGAGATCGAGGTGGCCTACGCCATCGGCGTGGCGCAGCCGGTCTCGGTGCTGGTGGACACCTTCGGCACCGGCGTCATGCCGGACGCGGAGCTGGAAAAGGTGGTGCGCGAGGTGTTCGACCTGCGCCCCGCCGCCATCATCGCGGCGCTGGACCTGCGCCGCCCGATCTACCGCGCCACCGCCGCCTACGGCCACTTCGGCCGCACGGACGCGGACTTCCCCTGGGAGCGCACGGACAAGGTCGAGGCGCTGCGCGCGGCGGCCGGCAAGTAGCATAGACGCGGGCCTTTGACTTCACCCGCGGGAAATGAGGAGAAACGCATGGATGAGATCGAAGGCGTCGTAGAAGAAATCGTGTTCCGGAACGAGGAGAACGGCTACTCGGTGCTGACCCTGGGCAAGGGCAGCGCCGAGCAGACGGTCGTGGGCACGCTCCCCTTCATCAAGGCAGGGGAGCGTGTGCGCGTTTTGGGCGTCTGGACGCAGCACCCGACCTTCGGCCGCCAGCTCAAGGCCTCCTCCTACGAGACGATCCAGCCCACGCGGGCCGAGGAGATCGAGCGGTATCTTGCCAGCGGCGCGGTCAAGGGCGTGGGCGAGATGACGGCCAAGGCCATCGTCGAGGCCTTCGGCGACCAGGCGCTGGAGGTGCTGGAGAAGCAGCCGGAGCGCCTGCGCGAGATCGACGGCATCGGCCCCCGCCGCGCCGCCATCATCGCCGAGAACTACGCCCAGCAAAAGGAGACGCGCGAGGCCCTGCTCTTCCTGCAGCGCTATGAGATCCCGCAGGGGCTGTGCATGCGCATACTCAAGACCTACGGCGGCAACACCGTGACCGTGCTCAAGGCCAACCCCTACCAGCTGGCCAGGGACGTGCCGGGCGTGGGCTTTCGCACCGCGGACCGCATCGCCCTCTCCATGGGCGTAAACCCCGCCGACAGCCAGCGCCTGCGCGCCGGGCTGCTCTACGTGCTGCGCGAGGCCGCCGGCGCGGCCGGGCACGTCTTCCTGCCGCGGGACCAGCTCCTAAACGCGGCGCAGGGCCTGCTCCAGGCGCCGATGGAGACGCTGGAAAACGAGCTGGCGGCGCTGGTGCTCTCGGGCGAGGCGCGATTGGAGGAGCGGGAGGAGGGCACCGCCGTCTACCACCGCGCGATGCTGGAGGCGGAAAAGGACGTGGCCTTAAAGCTGGTGCTTCTGCAGCGCGCGCCGCAGAAGAAGGCGGTCGAGGCCACGGACGAAGCGCTGGACGCCTTTGAGGCGGCGGAGGACATACGCTTTGAGTCCGGCCAGCGCGCCGCCATACGCCTTGCGGCGGAGAGCCCGGTGCTCATCATCACCGGCGGCCCGGGCACGGGCAAGACCACGGTGATCAACTGCATCATCCGCCTGATGCAAAAGGCGGGGCTGACGGTGTCCCTGGCCGCGCCCACCGGCCGCGCCGCCAAGCGCATGACGGAGGCCACCGGCCAGGAGGCCAAGACCATCCACCGCCTGCTGGAATACGCCGCCGGCGACGAGGAGGACGCCCCGCTCTTTGGCAAGTCCGAGGAGGACCCGCTCAAGGCGGACGTGGTGATCGTAGATGAGATGTCCATGGTGGACCTGCTGCTGATGCGCTCGCTGCTGCGGGCGCTAAAGCCCGGCACGCGCCTTGTGCTGGTGGGGGATGCGGACCAGCTGCCCAGCGTCGGCGCGGGCAACGTGCTGCGCGATCTGCTGGACAGCCGCGTGCTGCCGGTGGCGCGGCTCACGGAGGTGTTCCGCCAGGCGGCGCAGAGCCACATTGTGGTCAACGCCCACCGCATCAACGCCGGGGAGATGCCCATCATCCGCAACCGCGACACGGACTTCTTCTTCGAGCGCAAGGAGAGCCTGGCCGCCATCGCCGAGAGCGTCTGCGCCCTGGTGACGCGCCGCCTGCCGGGCTTCTACCACATCGACGCGGTGCGCGACATACAGGTGCTGGCGCCGATGAAGAAGGGCGAGGCCGGCGTCTTCGCCCTCAACCGCCTGCTGCAGGAGCGGCTCAATCCCCCTTCCGCGCACAAGAAGGAGCGCCTGAGCGGCGAAAACCGCTTCCGCGAGGGGGACAAGGTCATGCAGGTGCGCAACAACTACCAGGCGGAGTGGAGCCGCGGCGACACGGAGCGCGAGGAAGAGGGCCTGGGCATCTACAACGGCGACATCGGCGTGATCGAGAGCATCGGCGACGAGGGCGTGCTGGTCTACTTTGACGACGACCGGCGCGTGCTCTACGATGAGACGATGCTGCAGGACCTGGAGCTTGCCTACGCCATGACCATCCACAAGAGCCAGGGCAGCGAGTTCCCCACCGTGGTGCTGGCGCTCCTGCCCGGGCCGCCGCAGATGATGGTGCGCAACCTGCTCTACACGGCCGTGACCCGCGCCAAGGAGCGCGTGGTGCTGGTGGGCAGCGAGGGCGTTTTGCGCCGCATGGTGGAAAACGACAAGACCGCCAAGCGCTACAGCGCCCTGGGCGAGCGCCTGCAGGCCCTGGAGCGGCTGCGCGCCATCGGGGAGGGAAACGCATGAGGCCCTTCTTTCTGCACGACGCGCTGCTGGACCTGTTCTTTCCCCGGCGGCGCTGCATCGCCTGCGGCGGCGCCAAGGACGTGCGCGACGGGCTCTGCGCGGCCTGCGAGTCCCAGTTTCTCCCGCCGCCGGAGCCCTTCTGCCCGATCTGCGGCGAAATGGTGTTCGAGCCCGGCCTTTGCAAGCGCTGCAAACTCGCGCAGCCGTCCTACGCCGCGGCCCGCGTGGCGGTGCGCTACCAGGGCGCGGCGCGCTCCCTGCTGCTGGCGATGAAGTTCCACGGGGAGTTCGACCTGCCCACGCGGCACTTTGCCCGCAGGCTTTTGGCGGTGCTGCAGCGGGAGGGTTGGGCGGTGGACGCCGTCGTCTCCGTCCCCGCGGCCAGGCACACGCTGCGCCGCCGCGGCTACAACCAGGCCGAGCGCCTGGCGCGGCGTCTGGCCGGGGAAGCGGGCCTGCCCTTTTTGCCGAGCGTGTTGTCCAAGCGGCGGGGCATGCGCTCGCAGGTGGGACTGGGCGCGGCGCAGCGCTCCGCCAACCTGAAAAATGCCGTCTCCCCCGGCCCGCGCATCCGGCAGGTGGTCGGAAAGACGGTGCTGCTCGTGGACGACATCATGACGACCGGCTCCACGGTGGAATCCTGCGCACACGCGCTGCGGGCGGCGGGCGCGCGGGCCGTCTACGTGCTGTGCGCGGCGCGGCGGTTCCGCCACGCCCGCCCGCAGAAGGCCGAGACGCCCGACCCGGACGACCTTCCGGAAGCGCAAAAGTAAGCGGCGGGATCCTGCGATCCCGCCGCCTCAGCGTGTCGACAAAGTCGACACGCTTCGAAAAAATGCAAGTTTGCATTTTTTCGAGTGACATCTCCCTACGCCCCGTGCCGCTAACGCGGCCCGGGGTTCCGGGCCT
>CALWKN010000022.1 GCA_944381265.1 uncultured Clostridia bacterium | reverse complement strand
CCTCCAAGGGCGGCGTGGTCATCTCCATCAAGGAGGAGCTGCAGCTCCCCGTCTACTTCGTGGGCGTGGGCGAGAAGAAGGAGGACCTGCAGGTCTTCGACGCCCGCGACTACGCCGAGGCGATCTTCTAGGGCCGCGTTAAAAATCGGAGAGCGTAAAGCAAAACGGCTTGACATCTAGGGAGAGGGCGTGTATAATGCTCAAGGTGTCAAGCTCTTTTGCTGCACAGGGAATGGGGGAAGGCGCATGGAACCCGCGCGCAGCGCAGAATTTGCGGTGCTGCTGGACTTCTACGGCCCGCTCCTTACCGAAAAGCAGGGCGAGATGCTGCGCCTGCGGGTGGAGGAGGACCTCTCCCTTTCCGAGATCGCCGAGGAGTTCGGCGTCTCCCGCCAGGCGGTGCACGACGCGCTGCGCAAGGCGGAAAGGGCGCTGCTGGAGCTGGAGGAAAAGCTGCGCCTGGTGGAAAAGAACCGCGCGCTGCACGCGAGCGTGCAAAGCGCGCGCGCGGCGCTTGCGCGCGGCGACGCGGCGGAAGCAAAGCGCATACTCGACAATATGCAGGAGGTGGGCGTCTATGGCGTTTGAAGGACTGGCGGAAAAGCTGCAGGCAGCGTTCCAAAAGCTCAACAACCGCGGCAAGCTGACCGAGAAGGACGTCAAGGACGCGATGCGCGAAGTGCGCATGGCGCTGCTGGAGGCGGACGTCAACTTCCTCGTGGTCAAGGACTTTGTCAAGCGCGTGACCGAGCGCGCGGTGGGCGAGGAGATCTTTTCCACGCTCAACGCCGGACAGACCGTGATCAAGATCGTGCGCGAGGAAATGACGGCGCTCATGGGCGGCACGCAGGCCAAGCTCGAGTTCACCGGCAACCCGCCCACCGTCATACTGCTCATCGGCCTGCAGGGCGCGGGCAAGACCACGCTGGCCGGGAAGCTGGCCGGTATGCTGCAAAAACAGGGGAAAAAGCCCCTGCTGGTGGCGGCGGACGTCTACCGCCCGGCGGCCATAAAGCAATTGCAGGTGGTGGGCGGCCAGGTCGGCGTGCCCGTCTTTGAGATGGGCCAGGGCGACCCGGTGGAGATCGTGCGCGCCGGCAAGCGCGAGGCCATCCGCGCGCTGCGCGACGTGATGATCGTGGACACCGCCGGCCGCCTGCAGATCGACGACGCGCTGATGCAGGAGCTGCAGAACCTCAAGGACGAGCTGCGGCCGCAGGAGATCCTGCTGGTGGTGGACGCCATGACCGGCCAGGAGGCCGTCAACGTCGCAAAGACCTTCGACGAAAAGCTCGGCGTCACGGGCGTTGTGCTGACAAAGCTCGACGGCGACACCCGCGGCGGCGCGGCGCTGTCCATCAAGGCCGTGACCGGCAAGCCGATCAAGTTCTCCTCCGTCGGCGAAAAGCTCGACCAGATCGAGCCCTTCTACCCGGACCGCATGGCCTCGCGGATCCTGGGCATGGGCGACGTGCTGACGCTCATCGACAAGGCCTCGGCGCTGGTGGACGAAAAGCGCGCCGCGGACCTGGAACAGAAGCTGCGCAAGAACCAGTTCACGCTCGAGGACTTCCTCGACCAGTTCCAGCAGATGAAGAAGATGGGCGGCATGGCGGACATGCTCTCCATGCTCCCCGGCGGAAATAAGATCGCCGCCGAGGTGGACGAGGAGGCCATGCAGAAGAACCTCGGCCGCACCGAGGCCATCATACTCTCCATGACCCCGCGGGAGCGCCGCAACCCGGCGCTGCTCAACGCCTCGCGAAAAAAGCGCGTGGCGGCGGGCTCCGGCACCACGGTGCAGCAGGTCAACCAGCTGCTCAAGCAGTTTGAGCAGACCCAGGCCATGGTCAAGCAGTTCGGCAAGATGGGGAAGATGGGCAAAAGGGGCAGAAAGCTCCCCTTTAAGTTCTGAAACACGGTATTCTTTCCAAGCAATTGGAATGATATAAAAAATTCTTACGAATACGCAGGAGGTATCCTACAATGGCAGTGAAGATCCGCTTAAAGCGCATGGGCATGAAGGGCGAGCCCTTCTACCGCGTGGTCGTGGCCGACAGCCGCACCCCCCGTGACGGCCGCTTCATCGAGGAGATCGGCACCTACAACCCGGTCAAGGACGACAAGGCCATCACCCTGGACGTCGAGCGCGCCAAGTACTGGCTGAGCGTGGGCGCGCAGCCCACTCAGACGGTCAAGACCGTGCTGCGCAAGGGCGGCGCCATCGAGTAAGCGAGAGCGCTCCCCCCGCACGACCGCCTGAAGGAAAAAGGAGGGCGCAGACATGGCAGAACTGGTCAAGTACATCGCCTGCTGCCTGGTGGATCACCCCGAGAGCGTCGAGGTCCGGGAGGTTCCCGGCGACCAGGCGCTGATACTGGAGCTGCGCGTGGCTCCGGAGGACATGGGCAAGGTCATCGGCAAGCAGGGACGCATCGCCAAGGCGATCCGCGCCGTGGTCAAGGCCGCGGGCCTGAAGAGCGGCGAAAACGTGCTGGTTGAGATCGTGTGATCGGATACGCGAGATGCGCGCTCTTGCGCGCGGGAAAAAAGGGGAGCGTTCGCGCTGGCGGATGGGCTCCCCTTTTTCGCAAGTGAGGCAAGGAGGGGTTTCATTGAAGGAATATCTGTGCATTGGTCAGGTGGTAAAGCCCCAGGGCGTGCGCGGGGAGATCAAGGTGCTGCCGCTGACGGACGACGTGGAGCGCTTTTTGGACCTTGCGCGCGTGTTCCTTCGGGCGGACGGCGGCGAGGAGCGGGCCGTGACAAGCGCCCGCACGCGTGAGGGCTTTGCCTACCTGTGCCTTGCAGGCGTTTCGGACCGCGACGCGGCCGAGGCCCTGCGCGGGCGGGAACTCTTCGTGCCCCGCGCCGAGGCCGCGCCCCTGCCGGAGGGCCGCTACTACATCGCCGACCTTCTGGGCATGCAGGTCGTGGACGAGAGCGGGCGGGAGCTCGGGCGCCTGAAGGACGTGATGCAGGCCGGCGGCAACGACGTCTACGAGGTGCAGGGGGAAAGGACGTTCCGCTTCCCGGCGCTAAAGCGCGTCCTGCGTAGGATCGACGTGGAAAACGCGCGCATGGAGCTGGACGGCGCCGTGCTTGCCGAGATCGCGGTGTACGACGATGCGGATTAAGATCCTGACGCTGTTTCCGGAGATGTTTATGCCGGTGCTGGGAAGGAGCATCACCGGGCGGGCCATCGAGCGGGGGATACTCGCCATCGAGCCCATCGACATCCGCGCCTACACCAAGAACAAGCACAACCGCTGCGACGACTACCCCTACGGCGGCGGCGCGGGGATGGTGATGACCCCCCAGCCCGTCTACGACTGCTTCCGCGCGGCGACAAAGGACTTCCCCGCGCGCCGCATACTGCTCTCGCCCCGGGGAAAGACGCTCACCCAGCAGCGCGCCCGGGAATTGGCGCAGGAGGAGAACCTGATCTTCCTCTGCGGCCACTACGAGGGCGTGGACCAGCGCGCCGTGGACGAGTGGATCGACGAGGAGATCTCCATAGGCGACTATGTGCTCACCGGCGGGGAACTGGCGGCGATGGTGGTCATCGACTGCCTGTCGCGCCACATCCCCGGGGTCCTGGGCAGCGGCGAGTCCGCGCAGGAGGAGAGCTTCTCCGACGGCCTGCTGGAGTACCCGCAGTACACCCGGCCCGCGCTCTACGAGGGGCGCGCCGTGCCGGAGGTCCTGCTCTCCGGCCACGACGCCAACATCCGCACCTGGCGGCGGGAGCGGAGCCTGGACATCACCCGCGAGCGCAGGCCGGAGCTGCTGGAAAAGGCGGAGCTCACGCTGGAGGACCGCGTCTACCTGGGCCTGGAGGAGCCGCCGCCAAAGCGCCCCCGCCGCAGGAAGAAGAAAGCGGAGGCACCGGGGCAGGACGCACAAAATTTACCCGAGAGCCCCTGAATTTGCTTGATTTTTGCCCGCCTTAATGGTATAATACAACCCGTTGACCATCAAAAGGGACGGTCCGCTGCTGTTTCGACCGCCGCGCGTTTGCCGCGCGATCCGGCAAGAGCATGAACGTCTGCACAGGGAAGGAGAAACCACAATGAACGAGATCATCCGCGCCATCGAAATGGAGCAGCTCCGTACCGACATTCCCAAGTTCTCCATCGGCGACACCGTCCGCGTCCAGGTCAAGGTCGTCGAGGGCAACCGTGAGCGCCTGCAGGCGTTTGAGGGCACGGTCATCGCCCGCCGCAACGGTTCCTGCCGCGAGACCTTCACGGTCCGCCGCGTTTCCTACGGCATCGGCGTTGAGCGCACGTTCCCCATCCACAGCCCGCGCGTGGACAGCATCACGGTCGTGCGCCGCGGCAAGGTCCGCCGCGCCAAGCTGTACTACCTGCGCGACCGCTTCGGCAAGGCCGCCAAGGTCAAGGACAGCTCCAAGTAAAACGGGAAGCAAAAAGGCCGCGCCCTGTATGTCGGGGCGCGGCCTTCTGCGTCCATTCGGCTCTGCGGGCCGCGGCAAACCCCGGGTTTGCCGCGGCCCCTTCTCTGCCCCGCCGGGAAGGCAGCAAAGCCTTGCGAAAAAAGGAAATTCGGGGTATAGTAATAGGGAAAAACAGCACGGAGGAAAGCGAATTTGAACATACAGTGGTATCCGGGACACATGGCCAAGGCGCGGCGCATGCTGGCAGAGAGCGTCAAGCTCGTGGACGTGATCATCGAGATGGTGGACGCCCGCGCCCCCGCCTCCACGCGCAACCCGGACTTTGACGATCTGTTCCGCACGCGGCCGCGCGTCGTCGTGCTCAACAAGGCGGACCTGGCCGATCCCGCCGCAACGCGCGCCTGGCTCGCCTTCTACCGCAGGCAGGGCCTGGACGCCATCTCCTTTTCCGCCGGCGCGGGCAAGGGCGTAAAGGAGGCCGTTTCCCTGGTCGAGCGCGCGGCCCGGCCCGTGGTCCAGCGCATGAAGGAAAAGGGCGTCAACAAGACCGTGCGCGCCATGATCGTGGGCATCCCAAACGTGGGCAAGTCCACGTTCATCAACCGCCTGCGCGGCTCCGCCGCCGCCAAGGCCGGCAACCGCCCCGGCGTCACCCGCGGCAAGCAGTGGATCGTGGTGGATACCTATCTGGAGTTCCTCGACACGCCCGGCATGCTCTGGCCCAAGCTGGAGGACCAGGCCGCGGCCGAGCGCCTGGCCTTCCTGGGCTCCATACGCGGCGAGATCATGGACAACGAGCGCCTGAGCATGCGCCTTTTGGAGACGCTGCGCGACGAGGCGCCGGACGGGGCAAAAGCGCGGCTGAAGATCGAAATGGAAAAGGAAAAGAGCGGCGAGGAGCTGCTGCTGGAGGCCTGCCGCAGGCGCGGCTGGATCCTCTCCGGCGCGCGGCCGGACACCGAGCGCGGCGCGGCGCTGATCCTGGACGAATTCCGCGCCGGGCGCATGGGGCGCATCACGCTGGAGCGCGCGCCGACGGAAAAGGAGGATGGCAATGGCGACCAGGCGGGAGACTAAGCAGGAGCGCCTGCTGCGACTGACAGAGCGCGAGCGGCCCATCTGGGAGGCGGGCGCGCTCGTTGGCGGCGTGGACGAGGCCGGGCGCGGGCCGCTGGCAGGGCCGGTGGTGGCGGCCTGCGTCGTCATGCCGCCTGCGCCCCTGCTGCCGGACGTAAACGACAGCAAGAAAGTGGCGGAAAAGACGCGCGAGCGCCTCTTTGACGAGATCTGCCGCACGGCGCTGGCCGTGGGCGTGGGCGTTGCCACGGTGGAGGAGATCGAGACGCTCAACATCA
The DNA here is from genome assembly GCA_944381265.1 of uncultured Clostridia bacterium. Classification (GTDB taxonomy): domain Bacteria; phylum Bacillota; class Clostridia; order Christensenellales; family UBA1750; genus Spyradocola. The sequence goes on along the minus strand of CALWKN010000022.1, from coordinate 10,759 downwards.
AGCAGGCGGCGCGCCTTGCCATGAAGCGCGCCATTGAGCAGGCGGCCCCCGTGCGCGTCTTCGTCGACGCCGAGCGCGATCTGGACGTCGAGGTGCCGCAGGAGGCCATCGTCCACGGCGACGCGGTGAGCTATTCCATCGCCGCGGCCTCGATCGTGGCCAAGGTGACGAGGGACCATATGATGCAGGAGCTGGACGCGCAGTACCCGCAGTACGGCTTTGCCAAGCACAAGGGCTACGGCACGGCGGCGCACTACGAGGCGCTGCGCGCCTGCGGCCCCTGCCCGGCGCACCGGAAACTGTTCATCCGCTCCGCGTTTTCGGACAAATGAGCGGGCGGCAAAGCTTAGGGCGCGCGGGCGAGGACGCCGCCCGGCTCTACCTCGAGCAAAAGGGCCTGCGCTTTGTCGCGGCCAACGTGCGCGTAAAGCGCGATGAGATCGACCTCATCATGGAAGAGGGAGAGACGCTGGTCTTTGTCGAGGTCAAGCTGCGCAAGGACGAATGGGACGCGCCCTTTGCCGTGGACGAGGGCAAGCGCCGGCGCATTTCGCGCGCGGCCGTCGTTTATCTAGCGGAGCGCGGACTCTTGGGCCGCGCCGCGCGCTTTGACGTGGTGGCCGTGGGCTTTGACGGCACGCGCATGTGCATCCGCCACCTGGAGAACGCCTTCCCCCTGGCGCGCGGGCGATATTTTGTCTGACGAGGAGAAACGCATGAGAGGAAAGAGATGGATCGGCGTCCTGCTGCTGGCGCTGCTGCTGTTGCTGCCGCTTGGCGCGCAGGCTGCGGAGAACCTGGTGCAAAACGGCGACTTTTCCCAATGGAACGAGAGCGGCCTGCCCGAGGGCTGGACCTACGCCGCCTGGACGATGGACGAGACGACCTCCACCTACTGGACGGAGGTGGAGGCGGACGGCAACCGCTGCGTGCGCCTGGAGAACTTTGCCGAAAACGACGCGCGCCTGGAGCAGACGGTGGCCGTGCGTGGCAACACCACCTACCGCATTGCCGCGCGCCTGCGCGCCGAAGGGGCCGACCCGGAAAAAACCGCCGCCAACCTCTCCGTCTCCGGCAGCCTGGCGCTGTCCGAGGCCTACGCCGACACGGACGGGCAGTGGGTGGACGTCGAGCTCTACGGCAAGACCGGCTTCTTCCAGGGCGAGATCACCGTGGCGCTGCGCCTGGGCTTCTACGGCGCGGAGAACGTGGGCACGGCCTGGTTTGACGACGTGGTCGTAGAGGAGGTGGACGAGGTCCCGGCGGGGGTCACGGTGCAGAGCCTGCAGGACGCGCCGGTGAGCGCCGCCTCGGGCGACTCGGAGGGCGCGGACTGGATCGCCACGCAGACCTTCGTGGCCGCGGCCTTTGCGCTGCTGCTGTGCATACTTGCCTACCGCCTGCGCGGCGCGGAGATCGCCGGGGAGACGGCGCGGCGGGTGCTGCTGGGGACGCTTGCCGCCGCGGCCGCGCTGCGGCTGTTCCTTTCGGCGACAAACCCCGGGTACGAAGTGGACATCGGCTGCTTCACCAGCTGGGGACAGACGCTGGCCCAGGTGGGCCCGGCAAAATTCTATGAACAGGTGGGCTTTTGCGACTACCCGCCCGGCTACCTCTATGTGCTGGGGCTGCAGGCGCTTGCGGCGAACCTCCTCGGCCTTGTGCCGAACACCGCGCCCTACCTGCTGCTGCTGAAACTGCCGGCCGTCGCCTGCGACATCGCCGCCGCCTACCTGCTCTACCGCATCGCGCTGCGCTATGCCAAGCCCAAGTGGGCGCTGCTGGCGGGCGCGGCCTACGCCTTCCTGCCCGCGGCGATCCTGGACAGCGCCATGTGGGGGCAGATGGACAGCGTGCTGGCGCTGCTGATCCTGCTGACGGTGGACGCCTTTTTGCAGGAAAAGCCCCTGCGCGCCGCGCTGCTCTACGGCCTTGCGGTGCTGATCAAGCCCCAGGCGCTGATGCTGGGCACAATCCCGCTCTTTGGTTATGCGCTGGAGATCCGAAAAGACGCAAGGACGGGCCTGAAGCGCCTCATGCTGGGGGTGGCGGCGTGCCTTGCGGAGATCGCGCTGCTCGCCCTGCCCTTCCTCGTCGAGCAGGGGCCGCTGTACCTCGTGGAGAAGTACCTCTCCACGCTCTCCTCCTACCCCTACGCCACGGTCAACGCCCTCAACCTCTTCTTCGCCCTGGGCGCCAACTGGGTGGACCAGGGGCAGACGCTGCTCGGCCTGCCCTATGCGTTCTATGGCACGCTCGGCCTGTGCGCCAGCGCGGCGGTGGGCCTGGTCTTCTTCTTTAAGAGCCGGGACAGGCGCGCCATCCCGCTGTGCACGGCGCTGGTGCTGGTCGGGGCCTTCTGCCTCGGCGTGCGCATGCACGAGCGCTATATGTTCCCGGCCCTGGCGCTGCTGCTGCTCAGCGCCCTGCTCTACAAGGACAGGCGGCTCTTCGGCCTCTTTGCCGGATTTTCCGCCACCAACGCCGTCAATATCTACATCGTGCTGCAAAACGAGCACGTCCTGCCGGCGAACCAGGCGCTGGGCACGGCGGTGGCGCTGGCAAACCTGGCGCTGCTGGGCGGGCTGATCGCGGTGAGCGCGAGGCTCTGCCTGCGGGAGGAGACGGTGTCCCTGGACGAGCCCCTGCCGCCCCGGCGCACGCACATAGACGAATGCCTGCCGGACAACCACGCCGACGGCGGCTTTGTGGAAAAGCGCAAGGCGATGCGCATGCAGCGCCTGGACTACCTGCTGATGGCGGCGCTGACGCTCGTCTACGCCGGCTTTGCCTTCTACCAGCTGGGCGACACCACCGCGCCGCAGACGCTCTGGGAGGGGCGGGCCGGGGACAGCGCCGTGCTGGACCTGGGGGAAGTGCGCGAGATCGGCGAGTTCCGCTACTACGGCGAGATCCCCTACGGCGACTTTGCCATCGAGTTCAGCGACGACAGCGTCTCCTGGCGCGGCGCGGTGGAGCAGAGCGTGGGCGTGCACGACATGTTCAAGTGGCACTCCGTGCCCTTGACGGAGAGCGCCCGCTATGTGCGCCTTACGGTGACAAAGGACGAGATCAAGCTCTTTGAGGCGGCCTGCTTCGACGGCGCGGGGCAGCGCCTGCCCGTCGCCGCCTGCACGGCGGAGGCGCTGACGGACGAGCAGGACATCGTGCCGGACGAGATCTCCTACATGAACAGCATGTACTTTGACGAGGTCTACCACGGCCGCACCGCCTATGAGCAGCTGCACAACATGGAGTGGTACGAGAACACGCACCCGCCGCTGGGCAAGGTGTTCATCTCCTGGTCCATCGCGGCGTTCGGCATGACGCCCTTTGCCTGGCGCTTTGCCGGGACGCTGGCAGGCGTTTTGATGGTGCCGGCGATGTACCTTTTGTGCAAGACGCTGTTCCGGCGCACGCTGCTGGCCTTCTTCGGCGCGTTCCTGATGACGTTTGACTTCATGCACCTGGCGCAGACGCGCCTTGGCACGATCGACTCCTACCCGGTGCTCTTCATCATACTGGCCTTTGCCTGCATGCTGCGCTACGCCTACATGAGCTTCTACTACGACAAGCTGTGGAAGACCTTCGTGCCGCTGGCGCTGTCCGGCCTCTTCATGGGCCTTGGCATTGCCAGCAAGTGGATCGGCATTTACGCGGCGGCGGGCCTGGCGGTGCTGTTCTTCTGGATCTTCGCTTCGCGGGTGCGGGAGTACCGCCGGGCACGGCGATACCTTGCCGCGCACGGCGGACAGGACGCGGAAAAGACGGAGAACGCCGAGCGCATCGCGCGCCTGTTCCGCGGCAAGGCGATAAAGACGATCCTTGCCTGCGTGCTGTTCTTCGGCGTGATTCCGCTTGCCATCTACATCGGCTCCTACTACCAGTTCCTGCGCATCGACGAGCCGTACCACGGCCTGAAGGAGGTCTGGAACTACCAGCTCCACATGTTCAACTACCACAAGGGCGTGTTCGACAGCCATCCTTTCGAGTCGCCCTGGTGGCAGTGGCCGCTGGACATACGCAACATCTGGTACTACGTTTCGGACTCCATGCCGCAGGGCTCTGTGTCCACGATCTCGGCGCTGGGGAACCCCGCGGTGTGGTGGGGGGGCCTGGCGGCGCTCCTCTATGTGCTCGTGCGCACGGCGCAGGGGCACGGCCGCTGCGACCACCGCTACGGCTGGATCGGGATCGGCTTTGCCTCGAACTACCTGCCCTGGGTGCTGGTGCCGCGGGTGACGTTCGTCTACCACTACTTCGCCTCGGTGCCCTTCCTGGTGCTGAGCCTGACGCTCCTTGCGCAGATCGCCCTGAGCGGGAACGGGGAGCCCTGGCGGCGCTGGAAAAAATGGGCAAAGCCGGCGATGTTCGGCTTCATGGGGCTGGTGTTTGCGCTGTTCCTGCTGTTCTACCCGGCGCTGACCGGCGTGCCGATGTCGGAGACGCACGCTTTCCTCCTGCGCTGGCTGCCGACGTGGACGCTCTACTAAGGCCCAAGGAGGGGTTTCATGGAAAAACTGAAGGCGCTCTTTGCCCAGGCGGTGAAGTTCGGCCTGGTCGGGGTGCTCAATACGCTGGTGGACTATCTGTCCTACAGCCTGCTGCTCTTCCTGCCGTTTTTTGCGCGGAACTACGTTTTGGCGCAGGTGATCGGCTACAGCCTCGGGCTGTGCAACAGCCTGTTCTTCAACAAGCGCTGGACGTTCAAGCAGCGCGAGGCGATGAGTCGGCGGCAGCTGCTGCTGTTTCTGCTGGTGAATTTGCTGGCCCTGGCGTTTTCCACCGGCATACTGGTGCTGACGCAGGAAATGCTGCACCTCAACCCGTACATCGGCAAGCTGATCTCCACGGCGGGGTCGCTTTGCGTGAACTTCCTCGGCAACAAACTTCTGGTATTTGGCGGCAAACGGGAGTAGAATAGACGAAAGGGGGCGGGACCATGCTGGCAAAGGCGCTCAGCTGCGGGCGGCAGGGGATCGAAGGGTACACCATGCGCGTGGAGGTGGACGTGCGCGACGGCCTGCCCGAGGTGGACGTGGTGGGCCTGCCGGACGCGGCGGTGCGCGAGTCGCGCGAGCGCGTGCGCACGGCGCTGCGCAACAGCGGCTTCACCTTTCCGGCGGCGCAGATCACGATCAACCTGACCCCGGCGGAGATCAAAAAGGAAGGGCCATGGTACGACCTGCCCATCGCCCTGGGGATACTTGCCGCTTCCCGGCAGGCGCCGGCGGACCGGCTGCAGCAGCTTCTCACACTTGGCACGCTCTCCTTGGACGGGAGCCTTGGGCCGGTGCAGGGGGCGCTGCCGATGCTGCTGGCGGCGCGGGCCCAGGGCGTGCGCGCCGCGCTGCTGCCGGAGCAGAACGCGCGCGAGTGCGCGGCCCTGAGCGGCATCGCGCTCTACCCGGCGCAGACGCTGAAGCAGGCGGCGGCCTTCCTGCGCGGCGAGGAGGAGATCGCCCCGCTGCCGCATCTGCGCTATGCCGACATCGTCGAGGACGTGCGGCCGGAGGTGGACCTCTCCTCCCTGCGCGGGCAGCTCGCCGCGCGCCGCGCGCTGGAGATCGCCGCAAGCGGCGGGCACAACCTGCTGCTCATCGGCACGGCCGGCTCGGGCAAGACGATGCTGGCGCGCTGCCTGCCGGGGATCCTGCCGCGCATGACCGAGCAGGAGGCGCTGGAGACGACGGTCATCCACTCCGTGGCCGGCGACGTCCAAAGCGGCTTGCTGACGCGGCGGCCCTTTTCCGCCCCGCACCACACGACAAGCGCTGTGGCGCTCATCGGCGGCGGGCGCGCCGCCGCCCCGGGGGAGATCTCCAAGGCCCACAACGGCGTGCTGTTCCTGGACGAGCTGCCGGAATTCCCGCGCCAGGTGCTCGAGGCCCTGCGCCAGCCCATGGAGGACGGCGTGGTCACCATCTCCCGCATCAACGCCCGCTGCGTCTACCCGGCGCGCTTTCAGCTGATCTGCGCCATGAACCCCTGCCCCTGCGGCAACTACGGCTCGCGCACGCGCGCCTGCCGCTGCACGCCGCACGAGGTGCAGCGGTATTTGAGCCGCATCTCCGGCCCCCTGCTCGACCGCATCGACATGGTGGTGGAGATGGACGCCGTGGAGCCGGACGAGGTCTTTTCCCGGGAGGCTCCCGCGGCGGAGGACAGCGCCAGCGTGCGGGCGCGCGTGGAGCGCGTGCGCGCGCTGCAGAACGAGCGCTACAAGAACGAGGGGTTCTTCTGCAACGCGCGCCTGCCGGCCAACCGCCTGGAGGCCGCCTGCGACCTTACGAAGGAGGCGCGGGAGACGCTCGCCCTGTGCATGAAGCGGCTGCAGCTCTCCATGCGCGGCTACGCGCGGGTGCTGCGCATCGCCCGCACCATCGCTGACATGGCCGGGGAGGCGCGCGTTTCGGCCGAGCACATCGCCGAGGCGGCCTCCTACCGCGGCACGAACGAGAAGTACTGGAAATAGCGCCCTGGGAGCATGGACAAAGCGGGAAGGAGGGGATCGGGCATGACGAGAGAGGACATGGTTTGGATCTGGCTCAGCCGCGTTCGCGGCCTGGGCCCCGGGCGGGCGCGCCAGCTGGTCGAGCACTTTGGCGGCGAGGAAAAGCTGCTGGCGGCAAGCGAGGCGGAACTGCGGGAAAAGGTAGGCGGTGTGCTCGCGGGCAATATCTGGCAGGCCAAAAACGCCGAGGAGATCCGGCAGCACGTGCGCGGCGCCTGGCATTGCGGCCAGAAGATCATGACGCCCGCCAGCCCGGAATACCCCGAGGCGCTGCGGGAGATCTACGACCCGCCCTGCGCCCTCTACTATCGGGGAGACGTCTCCCTGCTCCGGGAAAGGGGCGTCACCCTCATCGGCTCGCGGCGGCACACGCAGTACGGCGCGCGCGTCACGGCGCAGTTTTCCCGGGAACTTGCGCAGGCGGGCCTTGTGATCGTCTCGGGCCTGGCAGAGGGCCTGGGCGCCATCGCCCACCGCGCCGCGCTGGACGCGTGCGGAAAGACCATCGCCGTGCTTGGCAATGGCCTGGACGTCGCCTACCCGGCCATGCTCCGGCCCCTGCAGGAGGAGATCGCGCAAAAGGGGCTGCTGCTCAGCGAATGCCCGCCGGGCACGCGCGCCGGGCGGGGCACGCTGCTGCCGCGCAACCGGCTGCTGGCGGCGCTCTCCGAGGCCACGATCGTGACGGAGGCCGGGGAAAAGTCGGGCACCATGCACGTGGTGGAATTGGCGGCGGACTATGGCCGCGAGGTCCTGGCCGTGCCCGGCAACATCGACTCGCCCGCGAGCATCGGCGTTAACCGCCTGCTGCGCAACGGCGCGGCGTTTGCCCTTGGCAGCGCCGACGTGCTGGAGGCGCTGGGCCTTGCGGCGGAGGAAGGCGAAACGGCGCAGGAGACGGCGCGGGCGTCCCTTTCGGAGGAGGAAAAGCTCGTGCTCGAAGCGCTTGCCCTGGAGCCGCTCTCCTTTGACGAGATCGCGGCGCGGACGAAACTTTCCGTGTCAAAATTAAATTCGCTCTTGACAATGCTGGAATTGAAGGGAATAATAGACCAGGCAGCCGCTCGCGTCTATGCGACAAAATCCTAAGAGAGCACGCAACGGGGGTAGAATATGGCAGCAGCCAGCAGCAAATACAAATTGGTCATCGTGGAGTCCCCCGCGAAGGCCAAGACCATCGGCAAATTCCTGGGCAGGGGCTACAAGGTCGAGGCCTGCAACGGCCACGTGCGCGACCTGCCCAAGAGCCAGATCGGCGTGGATGTGGAGCACAATTTCGAGCCCCGCTACATCACCATCCGCGGCCGCGGCGAGATACTGGATAAGATCCGCAAGGAGGCGCGCGGCGCTTCCCGCGTGATCCTGGCCACCGACCCGGACCGCGAGGGCGAGGCCATCTCCTGGCACCTGGCGAACATCCTTAAGATCGACCCGAATTCCGACTGCCGCGTGGAGTTCAACGAGATCACCGCCCAGGCCGTCAAGGCGGCGATGAAAAAGCCGCGGCCCATCAATTTGCAGCTCGTGGACGCGCAGCAGGCCCGCCGCGTGCTGGACCGCCTGGTGGGCTATAAGATCAGCCCGCTGCTCTGGGCCAAGGTGCGAAAGGGCCTGTCCGCCGGGCGCGTGCAGTCCGTCGCCACGCGCATGATCGTGGACCGCGAGGCCGAGATCGACGCCTTCGTCCCCCGGGAATACTGGACCATCACCGCCGCCTTTACCGACGGCAGCCAGAAGTTCACCGCAAAGTACGTGGGCAAGGGCGAGGAAAAGGACGAGATCACGAGCGAAGAAGAGGCCAAAGAGGCGCGCGACTTCCTGCTGCGCCAGTCCTACGCCGTGACGAGCGTCAAGAACGGCGAGCGGCGCAAGAACCCGCCGCCGCCCTTTACCACCTCCAATCTGCAGCAGGAGGCGGTGCGCAAGCTCTCCTTCACCACCAAGAAGACCATGCAGATCGCCCAGGCGCTCTACGAGGGCGTGGACATCGCGGGCGTGGGCACCGTCGGCCTCATCTCCTACATCCGCACGGACTCCACGCGCCTGTCGGACGAGGCGCTCACCGCCGCGCGCGACTACATCGCCGAGAACTACGCGCCCGAGTACCTGCCCGAGACGCCCAACGTCTTTAAGGGCCGCAAGAACGCCCAGGACGCGCACGAGGCCATACGCCCCACCCACGCCCTCTATTCGCCGGAAAAGGTCAAGGCGTCTCTTACGCGCGACCAGTACCGCCTCTATAAGCTCATCTACGACCGCTATCTGGCCTCGCAGATGACCCCGGCCGTGTACGAGACGCGCAGCATCGAGCTGAGCGGCGGCGGGGCGCAGTTCCGCTTCGGCGGCATGAAGAAGAAGTTCGCAGGCTTTACCGTCCTGTACGAAGAGGGCCAGGACGAGCCGCAGGAGAAGGAGACCTCCCTGCCCAAGGTCAGCGTGGGCGACAAGGTGGAGATGACGGACCTTACGCCGGAGCAGCACTTCACCCAGCCGCCGCCCCGCTACACCGAGGCCTCGCTCGTGCGCGCCATGGAGGAGATGGGCATCGGCCGCCCCTCCACCTACGCGCCCACCATCACGACGATCCTGGCCCGCGGCTACGTCACGCGCGAGAACAAGGCCCTCGTGCCCACGGAGCTGGGCGTGCTCGTCACCGACATGATGGCGGAGAACTTCGCCTCCATCGTGGACATGCAGTTCACCGCCGACATGGAGGAGGAGCTGGACACGGTCGAGGAGGACGGCAAGGACTGGCACAAGGTGATCGAGAAGTTCTACGGCCCCTTCTCCGAACAGCTGGAGAAGGCGGAAAAGAACATCGAGAAGGTCGAGGTCAAGGACGAGGTCTCGGACATACAGTGCGACAAGTGCGGCGCCATGATGGTCTACAAGATGGGCCGCTACGGCAGGTTCCTCGCCTGCCCCAACTTCCCCGCCTGCCGCAACACCATGCCCATTGTCCGCACCATAAACGCCCACTGCCCCAAGTGCGGCGGCGCGATCCTGGTGCGCAACACCAAGCGCGGCCGCGTGTTCTACGGCTGCGAGCGCTACCCGGACTGCGACTTCACCTCCTGGGACATGCCGGTGGACGATCGCTGTCCCCTCTGCGGCAGCCCCATGGTGCTCAAGCGCGACCGCCGGAAGGACGCCGCCTGGCACGTCTGCACCAACGAGAACTGCAAGCACCGCGTCGAGGTGGAGATCCCGGCGCAGGACGAAGCGGAATAAAATCAAAAAAAGGGGCGTGACGGTTTGTCACCTCCCCTTTTTTGCAGGAGGAAACGGACATGACGGAATACGAGCGCTTTTTGCGCCTGGGCGTGGACGGCGGCGCCATCGGCTTTGCGCCGGGGGAGGAAGAGGGCGGCTATTTCTGCACGCCGCTTGGCGCGCGCGTGCTGGGCTGGGACGTCGAGGGCGTGCACTTCTGCCGCATAGACGGCATGGGCGAGACGGTCTTCTGCGTCAACCCCATGCCCCTTTGCGGGGAGAACGTCCGCCCGGTGGCGCGGAACTTCCGCGATTTCCTGCGCCTGCTGCTGGCCGCCGGCGGCACGGCCGCCATCGCGGAGGCCGGGGACATGACGCGGGCGCAGTTTGCGGCGTTTGTGCAGTCCAAGACGGAGATGGAAAACCGCCTGCGCCCCGCGGTGCGGCAGGCGCTGGAGCGCATCGCCCAGGGGCTGGATCTATCGCCCATGGACGACCCCTACGGCTATATCGCGGCGCTGCAGGCGGGGTTTGACGCAGGCGCGCTGCGCTTTTCCGATGAATACTACGACGCAAAGGGCCTGGAGCGGCCCGGGAGAGAAGGAGGAAGGGCATGAAGGTCAATGTCATCGGCGCGGGCCTCGCGGGCAGCGAAGCCGCCTGGCAGCTGCTAAAGCGCGGCTGTGAGGTCGCTCTCTACGAGATGAAGCCGCAGAAGTTCAGCCCCGCGCACCACATGGCGGGCTTTGCCGAGCTGGTCTGCTCCAACTCCCTGCGCTCCGACCGGCTGGAGAACGCCGTGGGGCTGCTGAAGGAGGAGATGCGGCGTGTGGGCTCGCTCATCATGGACTGCGCGGAAAGGGCGCGCGTGCCCGCGGGCGGCGCCATGGCCGTGGACCGGGAGGCCTTTAGCGGCGGCGTTACAAAGGCATTGCGCAGCCACCCGCTGTGCACCGTGATCGAGGGCGAAGTCACCGCCCTGCCCGAGGGGCCGACCATCATCGCCACAGGCCCGCTCACAAGCGACGCCTT
>CALWKN010000021.1 GCA_944381265.1 uncultured Clostridia bacterium | reverse complement strand
CCGCCTGCGCCCCGTGCCGCCTGCGGCGGCCCGGGGTTCCGGGCCTACCAAGCCTTCGGCTTGTACGGCCCTCCAGGGGCTTCGCCCCCTCCGGAACCCCCTGTGCCCTTCGGGCACGGCCGGGGGCGGATAAAGGAAAGCGGCCCTACGGGCCGACATCCTCGCGGCGTACACGCCGCCGCTGCGGATCGAAGATGAAGGGGCTGCGGCCCCTTCATGCATCCCCAAGAGAGCGATCCTACTTTTTCGACAGTCTGGGCGGCCCCGCGTTTTCGCGGGGCCGCTCTTTTGCTGCGGGGGAAAGGGGTTTACTTGTCGGGATAGGTGTGGATGGGCTCCACGGACTTCTGCCAGCCGGTGGAGTAGGCCTGCACATAGGCGGGCGCGGCCCAGCGCACGGCGTTGGTGATGACGGTCTGGATCTCCTTCTGGTAGTAGACGGGGAAGGTCTCGTGGCCGGGCTGGAAGTAGAAGATGCGCCCGCCGCGCACGAAGCAGCAGCCGGAGCGGAACACCTCTCCGCCGGGATGCCAGGAGATGAAGACCAGGTTGTCCGGCTGCGGGATGAAGAACTGCTCGCCGTAGGTCTCGTCGTGCGGCACCTCAAAGTAGTCGCCGATGCCCTGGGCGATGGGATGGCCGGGGCTGGTCACCCACAGGCGCTGCATATCGCCGTCCTCGCGCCAGCGCAGCATGTCCGTGCGCGTGCCCAGCAGGCGGGAGAAGGGCTTGGAAGCGTGGGCGGAGTGCAGGGCGATGAAGCCCATGCCGTCGTTGACGCGCTGCACCACCTTGGCGGCGACCGCGTCGGAGACCTCCTGGTGCGCCATGTGGCCCCACCAGAGCAGGACGTCGGTGGAATCAAGCACCTCGTCCGTCAGGCCGTGCTCCGGCTCGTCCAGCGTGGCAGTGCGCACGGTCATGTCCTCGTTCGCGGACAGGAAGTCGGCGATGGCGCCGTGAATGCCCTTGGGATAGATGGCCGCGACCTCCGGCATTTCCTTTTCGTGGCGGAATTCGTTCCAAACGGTGACGCGAATCATGGATACCCCTCCTTGCGTAAAGCAGAATTGCGTATCTACAGTATACCGTCTTTGGCGGAAAATGTACAGCGCATAAAGCGGACTTTTTGGTTGACGGATGGGGATGCCTGCGGTATCATGGGAAAAAGAAGACTTTTTCAGGGAGGAAGCGCAATGGTAACCCTGCACCCCGGCTTGTACAAATATGAAAACGGCGCCTTTGCCCCCGCTTCGGACGCGGCGGGCAGGGAGAAGACCATGGCCCATCAGATCCTCACCGCGCACAATACCTCCGGCAGTGACGCGGACCTTAAGATCAAGTTCGACGCCATGGCCTCACACGACATCACCTATGTCGGCATCATACAGACCGCGCGCGCCTCGGGCATGAAGGAGTTTCCCCTGCCCTACGTGCTGACCAACTGCCACAATTCCCTCTGCGCCGTGGGCGGCACCATCAACGAGGACGACCACCTCTTCGGCCTCTCCGCGGCCAAGAAGTACGGCGGCATCTTCGTGCCCGCGCACCAGGCCGTCATCCACCAGTACATGCGCGAGCGCATGGCCGGCTGCGGAAAGATGCTCCTTGGCTCCGACTCCCACACGCGCTACGGCGCGCTGGGCACCATGGGCGTGGGCGAGGGCGGGCCGGAACTGGTCAAGCAGCTCTGCAGCCGCACCTACGACATCGCCTACCCGGACGTCGTCGCCATCCACCTAAGCGGCAAGCCGGCCCGCGGCGTCGGCCCGCAGGACGTGGCCCTGGCCATCATCCGCGCGGTCTTTGCCTGCGGCTTTGTCAAGAACAAGGTCATGGAGTTCGTGGGCGAGGGCATAGGCGGCCTCTCGGTGGAGTACCGCAACGGCATCGACGTCATGACCACGGAGACCACCTGCCTTTCCTCCATCTGGGAGACGGACGACAAGGTCCGCGCCTGGTACGAGACGCACCTGCGCCCCGAGGAATACAAGCCCCTGCACCCGCAGCAGGGCGCGGTCTACGACGGGCTAGTGGAGGTGGACCTCTCCGCCGTGCGGCCCATGATCGCCCTGCCCTTCCACCCCTCCAACGCCTACACCATCGAGGAGTTCCGCAAAAACGCCCGCGAGCTGCTGCAGCAGGTCGAGGAAAAGGCCCGCGAAATGGTGGACGAAAAGTACCCGCTGAAGCCGCTTGCCGACAAGGTGCGGGACGGCGAGGTCTACGTCGAGCAGGGCGTCATCGCCGGCTGCTCCGGCGGCACCTACGAGAACCTGATGACCGCGGCGGACATCCTTCGCGGCCACGGCACCGGCGACGGCGAGTTTGCCCTGAGCATCTACCCGGCCAGCCAGCCGCAGTTCCTGGCGCTGATGCGCAGCGGCGCGGCGGCGGACCTGATGCAGGCGGGCGCGGTGCTGCGATCGGCCTTCTGCGGGCCGTGCTTCGGCGCGGGCGACGTGCCGGCCAACGGCGGCCTCTCCATCCGCCACGCCACGCGCAACTTCCCCAACCGCGAGGGCGCCAAGCCCTCCGGCGGCCAGATGGCCTATGTCGCGCTGATGGACGCCCGCTCCATCGCCGCCACGGCCCTGAACCACGGCCGCCTCACCGGCGCCGACGAGATCGCACTGCCGGAAGCGCAGGAGTACCCGTACACCTACGACCCCACGGTCTACGACAACCGCGTCTACAACGGCTGGGGCCGGCCGCAGCCGGAGCAGGAGCTGGTCTTCGGCCCCAATATCGCCGACTGGCCGGCGCAGATCGCCCTGCCGGAGAACCTGGTGCTGAAGGTCGCCTCCGCCATCTACGACCCCGTCACCACCACCGACGAGCTCATCCCCTCGGGCGAGACCTCCTCCTACCGCTCCAACCCGCTGAAGCTGGCGGAGTTCGCCCTCTCCCGCAAGGACCCGCAGTACGTGGCCCGCGCCAAGGCCGCGCAGGCCCTGGAGACGAGCCGCCGCAGCGGCCAGCTCAGCCCCGAGGCCCGGGCGCTGCTGGAGCAGGCGGGCCTCTCGCCCGAGGACACCGGCATCGGCTCCCTGGTCTTCGCCCTCAAGCCCGGCGACGGCTCCGCCCGCGAGCAGGCCGCTTCCTGCCAGCGCGTGCTGGGCGGCTGCGCCAACATCGCCCGCGAGTACGCCACCAAGCGCTACCGCAGCAACGTGGTCAACTGGGGCATGCTCCCCTTCGTGCTCGCGGACGCGGAGCATTCCGGCATACAGCCCGGGGACGTGCTCGTGCTGCGCGGCATACGCAGCGCCCTTGTGGAGGGCCGCACGGACGAAATCCCCGCCACGCTCCTCTCCGGCGGCGCGGCGCGCACGCTGACGCTCTCCCTGCCCGGCCTCACCGCCGATGAGCGAGACATACTGCTCTGCGGCTGCCTCATCAATTACTACGCGAACTAAACGGTTTCGCTCCCCCGACCGCGCGGCAAGATATGGACGCGCGGTCGGTTTTTCTTTACAATATATTCATAATGACGCTCTGGGTTATTGACAGATGCCCAAAAGAAAAGTAGAATAGATTTGTATGACAGGGGTCGAGATGGGAAAAGAAGCAATTTTACCTGCTATAGATAAAAAGTGAATATTCTCCCGGAGCCGTCCGCGCCAGGGGGAAGCGCCAAGCGCCCTGCCCGCGGGGCGACGCGTCCCGGCGTCTGACGGCGAGCGACAACTGTTTATCATAAATGTTAGGTGGTGAAACAGTTGCAAACCGTATTCTGGATTTTGGGCATTGTCGTGGCGCTGGCAGGCGGCGGCTTTGCCGGGTATGTCTTTGGCGGCAGGAAGATGAAAGAGGAGATCGAGGGCAAGATCGGCCGCACGGAAGAGGCCATGAAGAAGCTCGTGGACGAGGCCACGGCCAGGGCCGAGGCGGTCAAGAAGGAGAAGGTCCTTGAGGCCAAGGAGGAGATCCTCCGCCAGAAAACCGAAACCGAGAAGGAACTGCGCGAGCGCCGCAACGAGACGCAGCGCACCGAGCGCCGCCTGTTGCAGCGCGAGGAGATGCTCGACAAGAAGCTGGACAACCTGGAGGTGCGCGAGGAAAACCTCAACAAGACCAGCCGTGAGCTGGAGCAGCGCGCCCAGGAGGTCGAGGCCATGCGCGCCCAGCAGCAGTCGGAGCTGGAGCGCATCGCCCAGATGACCGCAGAGGAAGCGCGGCAGATCATCATGAACAACGTCCAGCGCGAGGCCTATCACGACGCGGCCGTCATGGTGCGCGAGATCGAGAGCAAGGCCAAGGACGAGGCCGAAAAGAAGGCCCGCAACATCGTGTCTCTGGCCATCCAGAAGTGCGCGGCGGACCATGTGGCCGAGACCACGGTCTCCGTGGTCAACCTGCCCAACGACGAGATGAAGGGCCGCATCATCGGCCGCGAGGGCCGCAATATCCGCGCCCTGGAGACCGCGACGGGCATCGATCTCATCATAGACGACACGCCCGAGGCGGTCATACTCTCCGGCTTTGACCCCATCCGGCGCGAGGTCGCCCGCATTGCCCTGGAAAAGCTCATTACCGACGGGCGCATCCATCCCGCCCGCATCGAGGAAACCGTGGAAAAGGCCCGCAAGGAGGTCGACGCGCAGATGCGCGAGGCCGGCGAGCAGGCGGTGTTTGAGACCGGCGTCCACGGCCTGCACCACGAGCTGGTGCGTCTGCTCGGCCGCATGAAGTTCCGCACGTCCTACGGGCAGAACGTGCTAAAGCACTCCATCGAGGTCTCGCACCTGGCCGGCGTCATGGCGGCGGAGCTGGGCGCGGACGTGGCATTGGCCAAGCGCGCGGGTCTCCTGCACGACATCGGCAAGTCCATCGACCACGACGTGGAGGGCACGCACATCCAGATCGGCGCAGACCTTGCGCGCAAGTACCGCGAGAGCGCCGACGTGGTCAACGCCATACTCTCGCACCACGGCGACGCCGAGCCCACGACTTTGGAGGCCGTGCTCGTGGCCGCCGCGGACGCCATCTCCGGCGCGCGCCCCGGCGCCCGCCGCGAGACGCTGGAGAGCTACATCAAGCGCCTGCAGAAGCTGGAAGAGATCGCTGATTCCTTCGACGGCGTGGAGAAGTCCTTCGCCATACAGGCCGGGCGCGAGGTGCGCGTCATCGTCAAGCCCGAGCAGGTCAGCGACGCCGACTCCGTCCTCATGGCCAAGGAGATCGTCAAGCGCATCGAGAAGGAGCTGGAATACCCCGGCCAGATCAAGGTCAACGTCATTCGCGAGACCCGCGCCACGGAGTTCGCCAAGTAAACCCAACCGCCAAAGGAGCGCCCCCGAAAAAAGGGGCGCTCCTTTTTTGCGTCCCCTGGGGAATTTTTTTTGCAAAAATACGGAACCGCGGCGCCTGCGGCGGCGAATATAGGGAGGAAGGCGCGGGGGAGGTGAAGCGGGTGGAAGCAAGGGAGATCGAGCGCTGCATCGA
>CALWKN010000020.1 GCA_944381265.1 uncultured Clostridia bacterium | reverse complement strand
ACCTTCTCCACGCGCTCGTTGGAGAGCTTGGAGATGTGGATCATGCCGTCCTTGCCGGGCAGCAGCTCGACGAAGGCGCCGATGGGGATGATGCGCACGACCTTGCCGGTGTACTCCTGGCCGACCTCCACGCCGTTGGCGATGCCCTCGATGATCTTGCGGGCCTTGGCCGCGGCCTCGGAGTCGGGGGTGGCGATAAAGACGCTGCCGTCGTCCTCGATGTCGATCTTGACGCCCGTGTCGGCGATGATCTTGTTGATGACCTTGCCGCCGGAGCCGATGACCTCGCGGATCTTGTCCGGGTTGATGGAGAAGGTGATGATCTTGGGCGCCCACTTGGACAGCTCCGGCCGGGGCTCGGAGATGACCTCCATCATCTTGCCCATGATGTGCATGCGGCCGTCGTAGGCCTGGGCCAGCGCCTGGCGCAGGATCGGCTCGTCGATGCCCTTGATCTTGATGTCCATCTGTATGGCGGTGATGCCGTCCTTGGTGCCGGCGACCTTAAAGTCCATGTCGCCAAGGAAGTCCTCCAGGCCCTGGATGTCGGTCAGCACCGCGACCTTGCCGGTCTCCTGGTCCTTGATCAAGCCCATGGCGCAGCCGGCGACGGGCTTCTTCAGCGGCACGCCCGCGTCCATCAGCGCCATGGTGGAGCCGCAGATGGAGGCCTGGGAGGTGGAGCCGTTGGAGGAAATGGCCTCGGAGACCACGCGGATGGCGTAGGGGAAGTCCTCGGGCGAGGGGATCATGGGCTCCAGCGCGCGCTCAGCCAGCGCGCCGTGGCCGATCTCGCGGCGGCCGGGGGAGCGCAGCGGGCGCGCCTCGCCCGTGGAGTAGGGCGGCATGTTGTAGTGGTGCATATAGCGCTTGGTGTCCTCGGCGGAGATGCCGTCCAGCGTCTGGACCTCGCTCATGGAGCCCAGGGTGCACACGGACATGACCTGGGTCTGGCCGCGGGTGAAGACCGCCGAGCCGTGGGCGCGGGGCAGCAGGCCGACCTCGCACCAGATGGGGCGCACCTGGGTGAGCTCGCGGCCGTCGGGGCGGACGCCGTGGTCGATGATCTTGCGGCGCATGACCTCCTTGTCCAGCGCGTAGAGCGCGTCGCCGATCTCGCCCTCGCTGTCGGGGAACTGCTCTGCAAAGTGCTCGATCGTCTCCTGCTTTACCTGGTTCTCGCGCGCGGTGCGCTCGGCGCGGTCGAAGGTGTCAAAGGACCAGACGACCTTGTCAAAGGCGAACTCGCGCACGGCCTTGGCCACTTCCTCGCGCACGGTGACCAGCGGGAACTCGCGCTTCTCCTTGCCGATCTCATCGATGATGCCCTCCTGGAAGGCGACGAGCTTCTTGATCTCCTCGTGGGCGTAGAGGATCGCCTGGAGCATCTTCTCCTCCGGCACCTCCTTGGCGCCGGCCTCGACCATCATGATGGCGTCCTTGGTGCCGGCCACCGTCAGATGCAGGTCGCTCTTCTCGCGCTCGGCGACCGTGGGGTTGAGCACGAACTCGCCGTCCACAAGGCCGACCACGACCGAGCCCGTGGGCCCGGCAAAGGGGATCTCCGAGACGCACAGGGCGATGGAGGAGCCCAGCATCGCCGGGATCTCCGGCGAGCAGTCGTTGTCGTTGGAAAGGACGGTGGCCACGACATTGACGTCGTTGCGCATACCCTTGGGGAAGAGCGGGCGCAGCGGGCGGTCGATCAGGCGGGAGGTCAGGATCGCCTTTTCCGTGGGACGGCCCTCGCGCTTGATGAAGCCGCCGGGGATCTTGCCCACGGAGTAGAGCTTCTCCTCAAAATCCACGCCCAGGGGGAAGAAGTCGATGCCCGGGCGGGGGTTCTCGGCGACGGTGGCGCAGACCAGCACGACCGTGTCGCCGTAGCGGACGAGCACGGAGCCCGCTGCCTGCTCGGCATAGCGCCCGAACTCGAAGGACAGCTTGCGCCCGGCAAGCTCGGTTTCATAAATCTTGTGTTCCATGTTTGCTCCTTTCGCAGCGCTGCGCGCAAAAATATGTTTTCGTGCGCCCCGCGCGCGGAGTTTGCCCGGCGCTGGCGCGCAGCGCTCGGCAAACCCCACGCCACACGGGGGCACCCGGCATAAGAAATCGCCCGTTTGTCCGCGTTAGAAAAGCAGCCGAAAAGCCCGGCGCGACTTGCGCAAGGCTTTTCGGCCCGATTGTGTCCTTACTTGCGGACGTTCAGCTCGGCGATCAGGGAGCGGTAGCGGACGATGTCCACCTTCTTGAGGTAGTCCAGCAGACCGCGGCGCTTACCGACCATGATGAGCAGGCCACGGCGGGAGTGGTGGTCGTTCTTGTTGTTCTTCAGGTGATCCTCGTTGAGGTGGTTGATGCGCTCGGTCAGCAGCGCGACCTGCACCTCGGGAGAGCCGGTGTCGCCCTCGTGGCGGCCGAACTTCTGGATGATCTCCGTCTTTCTTGCCTTGTCCATGTCGTTTTCCCTCGCTTTTCAAAGATTCGTCAATCGCCGGCGGTCCGAGCCGTGCGTCGTGCGTGGCGCGTCGCCCAGACTGCGGTTCAAGCCACGTTATATTGTACCATGCGCACCCCGCCTTGTAAACGCCTTTTTCCCCTGCCAAAATTTTTAACATTGCCCTGCGGGAAAAGGCGCGCGCCGGTTTGTCCAGCGCGCGCCTTTTCGTCAGCCCCAGGGAGTCCGCTCGACGGACTCCGAGGAAGAGTTCCAATAAAATCCGTCTCCCCAGTCGATCGAAGAGCCAATGCGGTTTCTCTCACTCTGCTCGCCGCAGCCGCCAAACAGCGCCGCGATGACCAGTATGGCCGCCACGATGGCAAGAATCTTCCCTATTTTCTTCTCCTCCCTTCTTGTGATATCCAAATGGATATCAGGGAGGGAATTTCTCATGTCCAATTCCCGACGAATCCGGGAGCTTCGGGAGGACCATGATCTCACGCAGCGGCAGCTTGCCGCGCGCCTTGGCATCACCCAGCCGCAGTATTTCCGCTATGAGCAGGGATATCGGGACTTGCCGACCGACCTGTTGATCGCTTTGGCAGACATCTACGACACGTCCACGGATTATCTTCTCGGCCGCACGGACGACCCCGCCCCGCCCAAATCCCGCGCTGCATCCACAACCTAAAAGAGGCCGCCCGCGGCTTTATGCAGCGGGCGGCCTGAATCATCAGAGCGTGCCCAGCAGGGCCTCCAGCTCGTCCAGCACGCGGCAGACGTGGAAGCCGTCCATGGCGGCGTGGTGAGCCTGGACGCTGGCGGGCAGGCGGACGCGGCCGTCCGCTCCGCGCTCGGCGCGGCCGAAGGTGAAGATGGGCAGCAGGTAATCGCCCGGGGGCAGGTTGAGCTGAAAGGAGGTGAAGTTCGCCCAGGGCAGCATGGAGACGTTGACCGCGTTTTCCGGGCAATCGGGCTTGGCGGCGAAGGCGAGGTTCTCCCCGTAGGCCTGGGCGTCGGCGCGGCAGCGCGCGGCAAAGCGGTCCGGGTCCTCGTCGTATTCCGTCCAGATCGTGGAAAACGTCTCGGTCTGCGCGTGGAAGACCGTGTAGACCGGGTCGACCCGGTCGTAGACGCCGGGCGCGCCGCCGCGCAGGGCCATGCGGCACTCCGCGTGCCGGTTGCAGACCGCCGCGACCGCCCAGAAGATCATCGGGGCAAAGCGCCGTCCCCCGGCTTTGGCGCGCGCGTAGCGCTCGGTGACGTCCAGGGGCCGGGTGAGACTGAAGCCGCAGGGCACCTCGTTTCTGTAGTGGAAAAAATGCTCGCGGCGGGGCCAGGCCGCAAGGTCCAGGGGGGTCCAGATCATGGCGATGCACCTTCCTTACAGCGGGGCGGAGATGGACGCAAGATAGCCGTCGTCCGCAAAGGGGCGGATGCGGGGGACAGCCTCGCCAGCGCGGGCCATCTCGCGCCGCAGCAGGGCGCGCAGGTGGGCGCGCAGCGGCGCGAGGGCGGGGTCGACGACGAGGTTGCGCTTCTGCGCCGGGTCGTTCTCGTTGTCGTAGAGGTAGATCTCCATGTAGTCGTCGGCGCCGGGGTCTTTCCAGCCGTCCTTGCCCGGCGCGCCGATCTCGTACGTCCAGCGCTTTGTGCGGATGGCGCGGCCGACGTGGCTCTCGCTGATCTGCAGGAAGGCCACGTC
Source organism: uncultured Clostridia bacterium (assembly GCA_944381265.1). Taxonomy (GTDB): domain Bacteria; phylum Bacillota; class Clostridia; order Christensenellales; family UBA1750; genus Spyradocola. Next base: position 2,378 of record CALWKN010000020.1, on the reverse strand, counting down.
CTCCCAGGGGCCGCCGTCCGCGGCAATATGCAGGTCGCGCCCCTGCATGCCGGGGATGGGCGACAGGCCGGCGCAGGAAAGCAGCGTGCGCGGCAGGTCCAGGAGGGAGACGACGCGCTCGCAGGCGCGGCCGCCGGAAAAGCCCGGCCCGGCGATGACCAGCGGGACGTGCGTGCAGCCGTCGTGGCAGGCGCGCTTGTACTCCTTGTTGCGGGTGCAGAAGTGGCTGCCGTGGTCCGAGGCGTAGACGACGACGGTGTTCTCCAGCTGGCCCTGGCGCTCCAGCTCGTCCAGCAGGCGGCCGAAATTGCGGTCGCAGGCGTTGCAGGCGCCCAGGTAATCGGGGTAGTTCTCGCGCCAGTCGCCGCCCGTGCCCGCGAGGTCGGCGGGCACGTCGTAGTCGGCAAAGCGCGCCTTGGAGCCCTCCGGGCCCTCGTAGCGGTGGTGGTTGTTCTGGTGGTGCGGCTCGATGTGCGAGAGGAAGAGGAAGAAGGGCCTCTCGTTCCCGCCGCGGCCGCGCAGGTACTCCAGAGCGGCGTCGGTGACGCCGTCGGCGCGGTACTTGCGGAACTCGTACCGGCTGCCGTCGGCGCGGAACATATGGCCGCCATAGCCGTCGGAGGTGAACTCCAGCACGTCGCTGGCGACCCAGTAGTCGCGCCAGCCGCCGCGGCGCTCCGGCGGGATGGGCTTTGTCTGGAAGTCGTCCACGCCGTCGGTGGAGGCCAGGTGCCACTTGCCGACGTAGGCGGTGGCGTAGCCGCCGCGGCAGAAGGCCTGCGCGAGCGTGGGCACGTCCGGGGGCAGGGCGATGCCGTTGACAAAGCAGCCCGTCTGCGTGGGGTAGAGCCCGGTCTGCAGGGCGGCGCGGGCCGGGCCGCAGACCGGCTGGCAGGTGAAGGCGCGGTCAAAGCGCACGCCGCGGGCGGCCAGGGCGTCCAGGCGCGGTGTGACATCCAGGCGCTGGCCGTAGCAGCCGCAGGTATCCCAGCGCTGCTGATCGGTGAAGTAGAAGAGTATGTTGGGTCTTGGCATCATCGTCTCTCCCCTCTTTTTCGCGCAAAAAACGCTTCCATCACTTCATTAAAGAATGGAATTCGACCGCCGCAGCCGGTTTTCCTTCTCCTCACACAAAATGCGCGGGGCACAAAAAAGGCCCCCGGCAAAGGGGCCTGCGCGGCGCTCAGAAGCGGCGGGCGGTTTCGACGTCGCGGGCGATCTGGGCGGAGAGCGCCTCAATGGAGTCGAACCTGCGCTCGTCGCGTATGCGGGCGACGAAGGAGACGCGCGCGGCGGCGCCGTAGAGGTCGCCGCTGAAGTCGAGCAGGTAGGCCTCGAGCGTGGGGCGGTCGCTGCCGACGGTGGGCTTTACGCCCAGGTTGAACATGGCGCGGTGGCGCTGCCCGGCGATGTGCACATAGCCGAAGTACACGCCGAAGCGCGGCAGGAGCTTGCCCGCCGGCAGGGCGATGTTGACCGTGGGGAAGCCCATGCGGTGGCCGATGCGGCGGCCGTGGACGATGGGCCCGCCGATGCTGTAGGCGCGGCCGAGCAGCGCGGCGGCGGTGCGCACGTCTCCCTGCTGCAGCAGGCCGCGTATGGCGGTGGAGGAGACGTCCAGCCCGGAGACGCGCACCTTGGGCACGACGTGCAGCACAAAGCCCAGCTCCCCGGACAGGCGGCTGAGCAGGGCCACGTCCCCCGCGCCGCCGGCGCCGAAGGTGTAGTTCTCGCCCACGACGATGTGGCGCGCGCCGTAGGAGCGCGCCAGCAGGCGGGCGAAGTCCGCCGCCGGCAGCGCGGCCAGCTCCCGCGTAAAGGGCAGCAGGACGAGCGCTTCCAGGCCGCAGCGGGCGGCGAGCAGCGCCTTTTCCGCCGGCAGCGTCAAGAGCGGCGGCGCGCCCGCTCCCACCACGGAGAGCGGGTGGTTCAGGAAGGAGAGGGCGCAGGGGGTGAGCCCTTCGCACAGGGCGATGGTCTGCGCCACTTCCAGCACGGTCTGGTGGCCGAGGTGCACGCCGTCAAACGTGCCCAGCGCGATGGCGGCGTCCGGGCCGCCGACTTTGCGCGTATAGCATTTCATGGTCTGTCATTCCTTACTGTTGATCGGGCAGGAGCATACAGCGGAAGCGCAGGCAGCCCCCGCGCGATTCGGCGATGCCCGCAAACGCCTCCCCGAGGTAGAGCCGCGCCAGCGCGCCCTCTTTCAGGGGGCGCTTCCAGCGCTCCATGCGGATGGGGTTGCCGTTGCGCACCGCGCGCTCCAGGCTTTCCCCCAGGCGCACGGCGGGCAGGTGCTTCAGCGGCGCATCCAGGGGCAGCAGATGCGCCTGCGGCGCGCCGAAGCGGAACTCCTCCGGCGTCACGGCGTCCTCCAG
>CALWKN010000019.1 GCA_944381265.1 uncultured Clostridia bacterium | reverse complement strand
ATCTGGCGGCGGTGGTGTGCAACCGCCTCAGCATACCGACGATGGATGCGCCGTGGCCCTTCGACTGGATACTGTATGACGAGAACACGCTCTCTCTGTTCTCGGGTGTGTTCTTCCTCGGCTTAGGCGCGGTGCGGCGCAAGGCGTCGCGGCCCGCGGTCTAAGGGCTTTCCCGCCCGCTCCGCCTTTCCCGGCGGGGCGGGCTTTTTGGCGCCCTGAAAAACTCGCAAAGTTTTTTATATAATCCTATTGACAAGTTATTTAGATGTGGTACAATAGATACTGGAATCCGGAGAGAGGAAAGGAGGCGGAAGCGTGAACAAGAGCGTCTATTCGCTGGTGCTGATGGATAACGTCGTGAGCGAAGTGGACAAACTGGCCTATGAGATGGGCACCTCGCGCTCGAACCTCATCAACCAGATCCTGGCGGAGTACGTGCGCTACACCACGCCGGAGATGCGCATGCGCGCCGTCTTTGACGAGATGGAGCGGCTGATGCAGGGCGTGGACACCTTCCAGGTGCAGCCGCAGCCCTCGGAGGCGATGCTGACCATCCGCTCGGCGCTGCGCTACAAGTACAAGCCCACTATCCGCTACAGCGTCGAGCTCTACCGCAGCAGCCGCGGCCGCACTGTCGGCGCGCTGAAGGTGGCCTTCCGCACGCAGAGCCGCCCGCTGCTGGAGATGCTGACGGCGTTTTTCGGGCTGTGGACGCGCCTGGAGGCGCACTACCGGGAGCAGCTCCGGCTGCCCGCCTGCGAGAGCCGCATCGAGGAAGGGCGGTTCCTGCGCGCCTTTGCGCCGGCGCAGGAGAGCGCCTTTACCGAGCAGCAGCTGGCCGACGCCATGAGCGCCTACATCCGCATGTTCGACGGCGCGATCAAGAGTTATTTTGCCGCCGGCGGCGAACAGGCCGCCGCGCTGCCCCAGATGGAAAATAGCTACCGCAACTACATACAATCCACCCCTTTGCTGCTGTGACGGAAGCGCCGCGGCAAGCCGGAAAGGAGAGAAGAAATCCATGGACATCAACAAGCTCACCCAGAAATCCCGCGAGGCCGTGCAGGACGCGCAGGCCTTGACGATCGAATACGGCAACACGCAGATCGAGCAGGCGCATTTGCTCTTTGCGCTGCTGAAGCAGGAGGACGGCCTCATCCCGCAGCTTTTGACCAAGATGGGACAGGATCCCGCGGCGCTGCAGGAGGAGGCGCGCCAGGCCGTCAGCCGCCTGCCCAAGGTCAGCGGCCCCGGCCGCGAGCCGGACAAGGTCTACATCTCCCAGGACGTGGACCGCGCCCTGAACGCCGCCCAGAAAGAGGCGGAGCGCATGACGGACGAGTACATCTCCGTCGAGCACCTGCTGCTGGGCCTGCTGGAGACGGCGGACTCCCATCTGCAGGCCATATTCCGCCGCCATGACGTGACGAAGGAGAAGTTCCTGGAGGCGCTGAAAACCGTGCGCGGCAACACGCGCGTGACCTCCGACACGCCGGAGGACACCTACGACGCGCTCTCGAAGTACGGGCAGGACCTGGTCGCCCTGGCCCGCGCCCACAAGCTGGACCCGGTCATCGGCCGCGATGAGGAGATCCGCAACGTCATCCGCATACTCTCGCGCAAGACCAAGAACAACCCCTGCCTGATCGGCGAGCCGGGCGTGGGCAAGACCGCCATCGCCGAGGGGCTGGCCCAGCGCATCGTGCGCGGGGACGTGCCCTCGTCGCTGAAGGACCGCCGCCTCTTCTCGCTGGACATGGGCGCGCTGATCGCGGGCGCCAAGTTCCGCGGCGAGTTCGAGGAGCGCTTAAAGGCCGTGCTCAACGAGGTCAAGAAGTCGAACGGCGAGATCATACTCTTCATCGACGAGTTGCACACCATCGTCGGCGCGGGCAAGACCGAGGGCAGCATGGACGCCGGCAATCTGCTTAAGCCCATGCTGGCGCGCGGCGAGCTGCACTGCATCGGCGCCACGACCCTCAACGAATACGCCAAGTACATCGAGAAGGACCCGGCGCTGGAGCGCCGCTTCCAGCCGGTGATGGTCAACGAGCCCTCGGTGGAGGACACCATCTCCATACTGCGCGGCCTGAAGGAGCGCTACGAGGTCTTCCACGGCGTCAAGATCCAGGACTCGGCCCTGATCGCCGCGGCCACGCTCTCCAACCGCTACATCACCGACCGCTTCCTGCCGGACAAGGCCATCGACCTTGTGGACGAGGCCTGCGCCATGATCCGCAGCGAGATGGACTCCATGCCCACCGAGATGGACGAGCTCAACCGCAAGATCATGCGCCATGAGATCGAGGAGGCCGCCCTGAAGAAGGAGACGGACACGCTCTCCCAGGAGCACCTTGCGGACATACAGAAGGAACTGGCCGACATGCGCGCCAAGTTCAGCGAGATGAAGGCCAAGTGGGAGAACGAGAAGAGCGCCATCGGCAAGGTGCAGAAGCTGCGCGAGGAGATCGAGCAGCTGAACGCCGACATGGAGCGCGCCGAGCGTGAGTACGACCTCAACCGCGCGGCGGAGATCAAGTACGGCCGCCTGCCGCAGCTCAGAAAGGAGCTGGAGGAGGAGGAGCGCACCGCCGAGGAGGGCAAGCGCACGCTGCTGCGCGACCGCGTCACCGAGGAGGAGATCGCCCGCATCGTCGCCCGCTGGACCGGCATTCCCGTCTCCAAGCTCATGGAGAGCGAGAGGGAGAAGCTGCTGCACCTGGAGGACATACTGCACAAGCGCGTCATCGGCCAGGACGAGGCGGTCAAGAAGGTCACCGAGGCCATCCTGCGCTCCCGCGCCGGCATACAGGACCCGAACCGCCCCATCGGCTCCTTCCTGTTCCTCGGCCCCACGGGCGTGGGCAAGACGGAGCTGGCCAAGGCCCTGGCGCAGTTCCTCTTTGACGACGAGAAGAACCTGATCCGCATCGACATGAGCGAGTACATGGAGAAGTACTCCGTCTCCCGCCTGATCGGCGCGCCTCCGGGGTACGTCGGCTACGAGGAGGGCGGCCAGCTCACCGAGGCCGTGCGCAAGAAGCCCTATTCCGTGGTGCTCTTTGACGAGATCGAAAAGGCGCATCCGGACGTGTTCAACATCCTGCTGCAGGTGCTCGACGACGGCCGCATCACCGACTCCCAGGGCCGCACGGTGGACTTTAAGAACACGATCATCATCCTGACCTCCAACCTCGGCTCCCAGTACATACTGGAGGGCATCGAGAACGGCC
>CALWKN010000018.1 GCA_944381265.1 uncultured Clostridia bacterium | reverse complement strand
AATCCGCAGCGGCGGCGTGTACGCCGCGAGGATGTCGGCCCGTAGGGCCGCTTATCCGTATCCGCCCCCGGCCGTGCCCGAAGGGCACAGGGGGTTCCGGAGGGGGCGAAGCCCCTGGAGGGCCGTACAAGCCGCAAGGCTTGGTAGGCCCGGAACCCCGGGCCGCGTTAGCGGCACGGGGCGCAGGGCGATGTCACTCGAAAAAATGCAAACTTGCATTTTTTCGAAGCGTGTCGACTTTGTCGACACGCTCAACGTCCCCCGCTTTTTGCGGGGGCGTTTTCGCATCGTCCGCTTCCAGAGTTTGGAAGTCCGTTCACAATCTTTTTTCTTGACGGAATTGGGGGAAAATCGTACACTGTTGGTGCATTGTGAAAACTCTGTGACAAAACGAGGAGGCTGTCATGCAATTTGTAATTGACGGACTGCAGAAGCGTTTCGACAAGAAGGAAGTGCTGCGCGGCGCGAGTTTTGCCTTCGACTTTGACAAGATCTACGGCCTCTTGGGCCGCAACGGCGCGGGCAAGACCACGCTGTTCAACTGCGTCAACCGCGACATCCGCTTAGACGGCGGCGACTTCTTCTTCCTGGGGGAGGACGGCAGCCGGCGCGAGCTCAAGCCGCAGGACGTGGGCTATGTGCTCTCCACGCCCACGGTGCCGGAGTTCCTCACCGCGCGCGAGTTCCTCAAGTTCTTCCTGGAGATCAACGAGGGCCGCATCACAGACCCCAGGACCCCGGACGAGTACTTTGCCCGCATGCGCATCGCCGCGGAGGACCGCGACCGCCTGATGAAGGACTTCTCCCACGGCATGAAGAACAAGATGCAGATGCTGGTCAACCTCATCGCCGAGCCGACGCTCTTTTTGCTGGACGAGCCGCTGACCTCGCTGGACGTGGTGGTCTCCGAGGAGATGAAGGCGCTGCTGCGCCAGGAAAAGGCCGGGCGCGTCACCATACTCTCCACGCATCTTCTGGACCTTGCGCTGGATCTGTGCGATGAGATCGTGCTGCTCAAGGACGGCGTGCTGGAGCCGGTGGACAAGAGCAATTTGGACGAGGCCGACTTCAAGGAAAAGATCCTTTCCGCGCTCTCCGAGGGCGAGAGCGCCGACGCGTAAAGGAGGGGGAGACAGCCATGCTTCGCACGCTGCGCCTCTCCTATGCGCTGCGCAACGCCTACCGCGTCAACGCCATACTCTACGCCATCAAGCAGATCCCGCTGCTTAAGCGCCTGCTGCCGGACGCGCTGTACGCCAGCCGGGGCCTGAAGATCTTCGGCCAGGTGCTGGCGGCCATCTGGGCGGTGCTGGCGGTGTTCCTGGGCAAGCTCCTCTACCTCCTTGCCATGGTGGTGGGCATCGGCCAGCTCTATGAGCAAAGCGATCCGGCGGCGGCCTTCCTGCACATGCTGGTCTTCCTCACCGTGATCGGCGCCTTTGTCAACACCTACCTCTTTAACCCCACGCGCGACAAGTACTACGCCGTGGTGCTCCTGCGCATGGACGCGCGGCGCTACGCGCTGAGCAACTACGGCGCCGACCTTTTGCAGGTCGTGATCGGCTTTCTGCCCTGGACGCTGCTCTTTGGGCTGCTGCGCGGCGTGCCCCTGCCGCTGTGCCTGCTGCTGCCGCTGTTTGTGGCCGGGTGCAAGGCGCTGGTGGCGGCGGTATCGCTTTCCGACTACGAGCGCCGCGGCCGCGTGCCCAACGAAAACAAGCTCTCGCGCATCGCCTGGACGAGTGGTGGCCTGCTGCTGGCGGCGGCCTACCTGCCGCCGGCCTTCGGCCTGACGCTGCCGCTGCCCGTCTGCGCGGGGATCCTCGTGCTGGGCGCTTTGGCGGGGGCGCTGGCGCTGCGCCGCATCGTCCGCTTTGCCGACTTTAGGCCCATGCTGCAGGGGCTGCTGGCAGAGTCGCTGCAGCAGGCCGACGCGGTCAAGGGCGCGGCGCGCGCCGCCTCGCGCAAGGCCATCAGCGCAGACCTCGGCGTCACCAGCCGCAAGAAGGGCTTTGCCTACCTAAACGATTTGTTCATGCGCCGCCACCGCCGCATACTCTGGCAGAGCGCCCGCCGCATCGCGCTGGTGTGCGCGGGAGTGCTGCTGCTCATATTGCTTGCGCTCTACCTCTTCCCGGAGGCCAAGCCCGGAGTCAACGAGCTGCTGCTCTCCTTCCTGCCCTATTTCGTCTTCATACTCTACGCCATCAACCGCGGCACGGGCTTTACGCAGGCGCTGTTCATGAACTGCGACCGCAGCCTGCTCACCTACTCCTTCTTTAAGGAGCCAAGGTCGCTTCTGCACCTGTTCGCCCTGCGGCTGCGGGGTATTGTGGCGGTGAACCTGCTGCCGGCGGCGGTGATCGGCGGCGGGCTGGCGCTGCTGCTCTTTGTCAGCGGCGGCACGGAGCGCCCGGTGGAGTACGCGGTGCTGCTGCTGTCCGTGCTCTGCATGAGCGTGTTCTTCTCCACGCACTATCTGACGATCTACTACCTGCTGCAGCCCTACAACGCGGGCACGGAGATCAAGAGCGGCACCTACAAGCTGGTGCTGTGGGCGACCTACCTCGTCTGCTTCTTCCTCATGCAGCTGCGCATGGAGATCCTGCTCTTTGGCGCGATGTGCATCGCCTTCTGCCTGCTCTACTGCGC
>CALWKN010000017.1 GCA_944381265.1 uncultured Clostridia bacterium | reverse complement strand
GTTGGTGAGCCCCATCAGGTAGGCGCCGCGGGACTTGACCTCCGCCATGTTGGAGACCATTTTCTCATACAGCGCGCTCTGCGTCAAGAGGCAGATGACCAATGTGCCGGGTTCGATGAGGGAAATCGTGCCGTGCTTGAGCTCGCCGGCGGCGTAGGCCTCGGAGTGGACGTAGGAGATCTCCTTCATCTTCAGGCTGCCCTCCAGGCACACGGCGTAGTCCAGGCCGCGGCCGATGAAGAAGGCGTCCTGCGCGGCGGCGTACTTGGCCGCGAACCACTGTATGCGCTCCTTGTCCTCCAGCAGGCGCTCCATCTTCTCCGGCAGCGCGGCAAGGTCGGAGAGGAGCTGTGCCTGGCGCGATGCGTCGATCTCGCCGCGGGCTCTGGCAAAGAACAGGGCCAGCAGGTCGCAGACGATGAGCTGCGTGGAGTAGGCCTTGGTGGTGGCCACGGCGATCTCCGGCCCGGCCAGCGGCTAGAGCACACTGTCCGCCTCGCGGGCGATGGAAGAGCCGACGACGTTGACGATGGCAAGCGTGCGGCAGCCCAGGCGCTTGGCTTCGCGCAGGGCGGCGAGGCTGTCCGCCGTCTCGCCCGACTGGCTGACGACGATGACCAGCTCGTCCTTCTGCAGCAGCAGGCGGCGGTAGCGGAACTCGGAGGCCAGCTCCGTGCGCACGGGGATGCCGGCCAGGTCCTCCAGCACGTACTGCGCGGTGACGCAGACGTGGTAGGCCGAGCCGCAGGCCACCATGCAGATGGATCTGACGCCGCGGGCGGCTTCCTCGTCCAGACCTGCGGCGGAAAAGTCGATGCTGCCGTCTTCCTTTACATAGGCGTGGAGCGTGTCGCGCACGGCCTTGGGCTGCTCGTGGATCTCCTTCATCATGAAGTGCTCAAAACCGGCCTTCTCCGCCGCCTCGGCGTCCCACTCGATGTGCGTGAGCGGCTTTTCGATCGGCTCGCCGTCGACGTTGAAGAAGCTGGCACCGTCCTTATTCAGGCGGGCGATCTCCAGATTGCCGATGTAGTAGACCTCGCGCGTGTGGCGCAGCAGGGCGGGGACGTCGGAGGCGAGGAAGGTCTCCCCCGCGCCCGCGCCGATGATCAGCGGACTGTCCTTGCGCGCGGCGTAGATCTCCTCCGGGTGGTCGGCAAAGAGCACGGCCAGCGCGTAGGAGCCGCGGATGCGCATCATGCTGCGGGAGAGCGCGTCCACCGGGCCGCCCTGGTACTTCTTGGCGTAGTAGTCCACCAGCTTTACCGCCACCTCGGTGTCCGTCTCGGAATGGAAGCGATAGCCGTTGCGCTCCAACTTCTCGCGCAGCTCCTGGTGGTTCTCGATGATGCCGTTGTGCACCGCCACCACGGCCATGTCGTCGCTGCAATGCGGGTGGGCGTTGCGCTCGGAGGGCTCCCCGTGCGTGGCCCAGCGCGTGTGGCCGATGCCGCAGTCGCCCTGGAGCGTGCGCCCGCCGTCGATCTTCTCCGCCAGCGCCGACAGGCGCCCCTTGGCCTTGACGATCTCGATGCGGCCGCTGCCCTGGCGCACGGCCAGGCCCGCCGAGTCATAGCCCCGGTATTCCAGGCGCTTCAGGCCGTCCATCAATATCGGCGCCGCCTGCTTGTCTCCCACATATCCCACGATTCCGCACATATTCGTTTCTACTCCTTTTCCTTCATTTCGTCAAACAGGCGCTCGCCGTACGTCCCCGCCTCGTGCATTTCCCGGAAGGCGGCGCGCACGTCGGGCAGGTCCTCGCGGTAGGTCATGCCGTACCAGACGTCTGGCGTCTCCAGCACGCGAACATTGGCCTCTCCCGCCCGGATCAGCTCGTCCATGGCCACCGGGAGCACGTACTCCACGCGGCAGGGGTCCAGGCCCTTTTCCGGGATGGAAGCGAGGAAACGGGCAAAGCCCGCGCCAATGGCGGAGAGCGCCGACGGCGTCAGGCCCCAGAGGTTCATCGAGACGAGCGCCTGCGGGTCGAGCGCGCGGCCGCCGGACACAGGGCCCGCGGCTGTCTTTTCGATCTTGTAGGTCTCCTCCACGCCTGTGAGGTCGCCGCGGTCGTCCACGCGGCAGAGGCCGCGCGTCACCGTGCCGTTGTCGCTGAGCGTGTTTCCCAGGCGATAGCCGGCCAGGCAGCAGCGCCGCGGGTCGCTTGCATCCGCGGACAGGTAGGAGGCGACCAGGCGCAGGGCGGTCTTGCCGTAGTAGTCGTCGGCGTTGAGCACGGCAAAGGGGCCGTCCAGCGCCGGCGCGGCTGCCAGCACCGCCTGGCAGGTGCCCCAGGGCTTTGTGCGGCCTTCCGGGAGCAAAAAGCCCGACGGCAGGTCGTCCAGCGCCTGGAAGACGTAGCGCACCTCCACGCCGTGGGCGGCGCAGGCGCGGGCGAGGCGCTCGCCCAGTATCTCGTGAAAGTCGCGCTCGATGTCGCGGCGCAGCACGAAGACGACGCGGGTAAAGCCCGCCTCGATCGCGTCGTGCACCGCGTACTCCATCAGCAGCTCGCCGTGCGGGCCGACCGGCTCGAGCTGCTTGACGCCGCCGCCGAAGCGCGAGCCGATGCCCGCGGCCAGTACCACCAAGGAAAGTGCCATCTGCTCTCCTCCGCTCTCTATTTTATTTTATGCGCAGAACGACGCTGCCGTCGTTCTTGACGATGCTGTTGGGCGGGATCTCGCCGCGCACGCAGGTGAGCGGGTAGACGCTCGTCCCGCGGCCGATGACGACGCCGGGGTTGAGGACGCAGTTGCAGCCGATCTCCACGCCGTCGCCGAGCAGCGCGCCGACCTTCTTGCGGCCCGTCTCCACCTCGCCCGCCAGGCCGTGCACGACGACCGGGCGCTTGTCGGCGCGGACGTTCGAGGTGACGGCCCCCGCGCCCAAGTGCGCGCCGCAGCCCAGTATGCTGTCACCGATGTAATTGTAATGCGGGACCTGGACGTTGTCAAAGAGTATCGCGTTCTAGATCTCCGTGGAGTTGCCCACGACGCAGCCGGCGCCGATCAGCGCCGCGCCGCGCACGAAGGCGCAGTGGCGCACCTCCGTCTCCGGGCCGACGATGCAGGGCGCGCCAAGGTAGGCGGTCGGGGCCACGCGGGCGCTGCGGTGTACCCAGACCTCGGGGGCGCGCTCCTCGTACTCGGCAGGGTCCAGCGCCGCGCCGATGTCGCGGATCCAGGCGGGGATCTGCGCCAGGGCCTCCCAGGGCGAGGCCGCCTGCGACAGGCGCTTCCCGGCCAGGGAGCGGGAGAAATCGAATAGCGCGTTTATGTCGATCATGCGGATGTCTTCCT
>CALWKN010000016.1 GCA_944381265.1 uncultured Clostridia bacterium | reverse complement strand
GTACTTCGGCAAGATGCCGGACCTTGCGGACGCCTCGGCGCAGAGCGGCGTGCGCGACGTCTACTACCTCGACCGCTTCGACTGGGAGATCGGCCGCCTGCTCTCGCGCAACACGTTTGAGACGCTGCTGTTCGACTTCCACAAGTGCGAGCTGAATGCCGTCTCCTACCCGGAAAACGAGATGTGCCGCCGCATCACCGAGGCGCACCCGTATCTCACGGTCCGCAACATCGGCCCCGTCATCAACAACCTGCGCCGCGTCAAGGCCCCGCAGGAGATCGAGTGCATCAAGAAGGCCATCGACATCACGGAAACGGGCATCCGCGCGATCCTGGACCACCTGCGTCCCGGCGTCAACGAGGCCGAGCTCCAGGCGCACTTCGACTTTGCCCTGACCATGAACGGCGCCAAGGACAACGCCTTTGACCCCATCATCGCCGGGGGAAAGAACTCCAACGTGCTGCACTACTCCAACAACGACCAGTTCGTGCAGGAGGGCGATGTGCTGCTGGTGGACCTTGGCGCGGAGTACGGCTACTACGCCGCGGACATCAGCCGCACCTTCCCGGTCTCCGGCAAGTTCACGCAGGAGCAGAAGATCTACTACAACGCCGTGCTCTACGGCCAGCAGAAGGTGCTGGAGTACCTCGCGCCCGGCAAGCCCGTGGAGGACACGCTGCGCGTGGCCCGCGAGGCCATCGGCGAAAAGCTGCTGGAGGCCGGCAGGATCCAGAGCCTGGACGAGATGACCCGCCTGCTGCCCCACGGCGTGAGCCACTACGTCGGCCTGGACTGCCACGACGTCGGCGACCGCGGGCTGCTCGAGCCCGGCATGATCGTGACCATGGAGCCCGGCGCCTATATGCCGGAGTTGGGCTTTGGCATCCGCATCGAGGACGACGCCCTGATCACCGAGGACGGCGCCGTGCTCCTCTCCCCCAACATCCCCAAGACCGTGGAGGAGATCGAGGCCTACATGGCCGCCCGCAAAGCCTGATGGCGCCCGCGCGTCCTGCGCGGTTGACCATATATCCCAATTCCGAAGAAAGGAAGAGTACCCATGAAGAGACTGACTGCATTGGTGCTGGCGCTGCTCATGATGGCCTTTGCGCTGTCTGCCTGCACCGCGGAACAGGCCCCTGCGGCGAGCGACACCCCCGCGGCGACGGAAACCCCCGCGGACGACGCGGGCGAGCAGCCCGCAGGCACCGAGGGCGCCGAGAGCGCGGACGGCGAGACGCTGGCCGCCGACCAGACGCTGCGCGTCTCCATCGGCGTGGACCTCAGCGACCTCAGCCCCCTGACCGACTCCACTACCGAGGGTTCTGAGATGCTGCTGACCGTGCTGGATACGCTGGTCCGCCAGGGCGAAAACGGCACCATCGAGGAGGGCAGCGGCCTGGCCGAGAGCTGGGACGTCAGCGAGGACGGCAAGACCTACACCTTCCACCTGCGCGACGCGGTCTACAGCAACGGCGACCCCATCCGCGCCCAGGACTTCGAGTACACCTGGAAGAAGGTGCTGGCTCCGGAGACCGCTTCCGAGTACGCCTACATGCTCTACACCATCGAGGGCGCGGAGGCCTATAACGTGGGCGAGGGCTCCGTGGACGACGTGGCCATCCACGCCATCGACGACAAGACCCTGGAAGTGACGCTGGTCAACGCCATCGACTACTTCATCAGCACCCTGGTCATCCCCGAGTTCTCCGTCGTGCCCGAGGGCTATGTCGAGGAGTGCGGCGACGCCTTCTTCACCGACATCGAGCACATGGTCTTCTCCGGCCCCTTCGTCATGACCGAGTGGACGCCCACCCAGCGCATCGTGGTGGAGAAGAACCCCAACTACTGGGATGCCGACAGCGTCAAGCTCGACACCATCATCTTTGAGATGGCCACCGAGACCAACACCATCGTCAACATGTACAACACCGACCAGATCGACGTCATGAAGGTGCAGGCCGACTTCCTGGATACCTACCGCAACGAGCCGGGCTTCATCTCCGTGACCGAGCCTGTCACCGAGTACGTCAAGTTCAACTGCAAGAACGAGTTCTTCGCCAACGCCAACATCCGCAAGGCGTTCTCCATGGCGCTGGACCGCGTCACCTACATGAACGACGTCATGCGCACCGGCTCCACCCCGGCCTACGGCTGGATTCCCCCGTCTGTCAAGGGCTCTAACGGCCAGGACTTCCGCACCAACAACGGCGACCTGTACAAGGACCTCGGCAACGGCGCCACCGTGGAGGAGGCCAATGCCCTGCTCGACCAGGGCCTGGCCGAGATCGGCAAGACCCGCGAGGACCTGAACCAGGGCCTGTCCCTGGTCATCGGCGAGGGAGACGACAACCTCAAGACCGCCCAGGTCTTCCAGCAGTACTGGAAGAACAACCTCGGCGTGGACGTGGAGATCAAGTCCCTTGCCTACGCGCTGCGCCAGGCCGAGTACCAGAGCGAGATGTACACCATCGGCAAGGAAGGCTGGGGCGCCGACTACAACGACGCCATGAGCTTCCTGGAGCTGTTCATCACCGACAGCCCCTACAACGACGTGTACTACAGCAACCCGGAGTATGACGCGCTGCTGGAGGAGGCCAACACCCTCAGCGGCGACGAGCGCCTGGCCAAGATGGAAGAGGCCGAGAAGATCCTCATCGAGCAGGACGGCGTCATCGCGCCGACCTTCTTCCAGACCCGCTCCTGGGTGGCCAAGTCCGACGTGCGCGGCATCATCCGCAACGGCTGCGGCCTGCGCGTGGACTACAAGTACGCCTACATCGTCGAGGAGTGATCCCAACCGTGCAAAAAATCGTCCCCTTGAAAAAGGGGGCGATTTTTTTGCCCTCTACGCGCGCCCGCCGCAGCGGGCGGTCATCTTCGCCAGCAGTTTTCCCATTTGCAGCGGAAAGAGGTAGCAAAGCTGCGTTTGCAGCCACTGCGCGGCGGTATGGCAGATCACGAAGCAGCGGGAGGTCAGATGCCTGGCCAGTCCGCGCCCAACGGCTTCCGGGTCGGCCATGAAGGCGGGCGGCACCGGCAAAAAGGCCGAGGACCGCGTCCGCGTCAGCGGCGGGTGGAGGATGTGGAAGGAGACGCCCGCGTCCGCGCATTCCAGGGCGCAGCACTTGGCCAGCGCCTCCAGCGCCGCTTTGGATGAGGCGTAAGCCGTGAGATTTGCAAACCCCGTGATCCCCACGCCCGAGCAGGTGAAGAGTATCCGCCCGCCGCCCTGGCCACGCATGTGCGGGAGCACGCTTTGCGTCAAGTGCAGCGCGCCGAAGTAGTTGACGGCAAAGACTTCGCGGTAAAGGCCGTCGTCCGCCGCTT
>CALWKN010000015.1 GCA_944381265.1 uncultured Clostridia bacterium | reverse complement strand
ATAGACCGTGGTGAGGAGCTCGTGCTGGCGGTCGACGCGGTCGAAGCCGTCGCCGTCCTTGACGTCCGCGTAGCGGTCGCGCACATGGGCCAGGGCCTGCGCGCCGTCGAGCAGGGCAAGACCGGCGGCGATCTCGCTCTCCGTCATCTCGGAGATGAAGGCCGCCTCCTCCTCGGTGATCTCCATCTGCAGGCCGCCGAGCTGGTCGATGCAGGCGGAGAACTCGTCAAAGTCCATCACCGCGTAGGTCTCCACGTTCAGGCCGAAGTCGGCGTTGACGGTGTCCAGCAGCAGCTCGATGCCGCCGTCGGCGTAGGCCTCGTCCAGGTGGCCCTCTTCAAAGCCCTCGATGGGCGTCCAGATGTCGGTGACCAGGGAGGCCATCTTCACCGTGCCGGCGTCGCGGTCGTAGGAGACCAGCATGCAGGCCTCGGCGCGGTCGGCCTCCAGCGCTTCGTCGTGGACCAGGCCGACCAGGAGCACGTCGATGGTGTTGGCCGCGACCTCCACGCCCGCCTCGATGTCCTCGGCGGAAGCGGTGTCGGGGTCAAGCGGCGTGGGCTCCGGCGCTGCGGTGGGCTCCGGCGTGGGCGTCGGGGTCTCCGCGACGGCGGGGGCGGTGGGAGAAGCGGTGGTGTTGGCCGGCGCGGCGCAGCCGACCAGCGCAAGGGCCGCAAACAGCGCGGCCAGCGCAAGGGCGAAAACTTTCTTCCGCATGGAAGGGACCCTCCAGTTCTTTCACATTTTTTACAGGAACGCGGGATTCAGCGCCGAGGCGGGGAGCCGCCGGGCGATGCCGCGAAAACCTTCGTAATCCTGCGTGCAGTGGGCGTCGGAGCCGATGGCGCCGATGCGGCCCAGGCGGGCGATGCGGCGGGCCAATGCGTGTCTTGGCCCGAAGTAGCCGCGCAGGGAGGAGACGTTGACCTGGAGATGCACGCCCATCTCCGTCAGTGTCGTGAGCACGCGCGCGTCGCGCTGTATGGGGCGGCAGCGCTCCGGATGGGCCAGGACTAGGCGCATGCCCTCGGCCTGCAGGTCGTAGAGGATCTCGCGCCAGGTGCCGGGCCAGTTGTCCTCGGGGAACTCCAGCAGGAGCACGTTCGTCTTTTCTATGCAAAACCTGCGCGCGCTGCCAAGATCTTGCACCTGCAGCGCGGAGAGGTTGCACTCAAAACCGAGGCGCAGGAGGATGCCCATGTCCTTGGCAAAGGGCTGCAGCTCGCGGAAGGCGTCGCGCACCGGGCGCGTGTCCATGTCCGGACGCCGGGCGTGGGGCGTGGCGATGAGCGTGGTGACGCCCTCCTGGGCGGCGCGCTGGAGCATGTCCATGGACTCCTGCGGCGTCCGGGCGCCGTCGTCCACGCCGTAGAGCAGATGGCAGTGAAAGTCCGTCATGTGGACCTCTCTCCCCTGCCCGCACGATGGCGTCCGTGTTCGCCATAGTGGTAATAGTAGTAGTCGGAGGCGGTGTGGCTGGCGCCGTTGAGCACCGCGCCCAGGACGTGGGCGTTGGCCTTTTCCAGCTGGCTCATGGAGGCCTTGACGGCCTCGCGCTTGGTCTTGCCCTTCTGGATGACCAGGAGCACGCCCTCCACCTGGGAGGAGATGACCGCCGCGTCCACGAACAGGCCGACGGGCGGCGTGTCGATGACGAGGAAGTCAAAGGCGTCGTACAGGACGTTGAGCACCTCGCGGTAGCGCACGGAAGAGAGGATCTCGACCGGGTTGGAGATGCGGCGGCTGCCGGAGTCAAAGACGAAGAGGTTGGGGATCTGCGTGTCCACGCAGACGTCCTCGATGCGCACGCTGCCGGAGAGCAGGTCGGACAGGGCGTAGCGGCAGCGGATGCCCAGCCGGTTGGCGATCTGCGGATGGCGGAAGTCGTTGTCGATGAGCAGCGTGCGGCGGCCGGTCTCGGCCATGGCGACGGCAAGGCAGATGGAGACCATGCTCTTGCCCACGCCCACGTCGGCGCTTGTGACGGCCACGCTCTTGATCGTCTTGTCGATGCCGGCAAACTCGATGTTCGTGCGCAGCGTCTTTATGGAGTCGCGCAGCTGCGCATCGCCGTAGTACAGTTCAAGTACGCCGGGGCTCTGTTCCACGCTCACGATGTCCTGCGCCTCCTCTTCTTCTTTTTCTTCTTGTTCTCATCCAGGTCCACCCAGACGATCTGGGCAAGCACCGGCAGTCCGGTCTGTTTCTCCACGTCGTCCGCCGATTTTAGGGACGTGGAGAAGATCTCGATCGCGGTGATCACGCCCATCGTGGCGATCACGGCCAGGAGCGCGGCCAGCACGATGTACCTTTCGCGCGGCGGGCCGGAGGGCGCCTGCGGCAGCAGGGCCTCGTCGATGATGGAGACGTTGTCGATGCGCATGATGCTCACGACGTAGCGGGAGAACTCCTGCGCAAGGCCGTTGGCGACCTCCATGACGCGGGCGGGGTCTTCGCCTGTTACGGTGACCTCGATGATGCGCGTGTCGGCCGGGGCCTCGACCTCGATTTCAAAGGCCTTTAAATCCTCCAAACCCAGCTCCTGCGCCACGGCCTCTGTGACGCGGCGGGAGGTGATGATCTCGCGGTAGTCGTTGACCAGCAGGGCGGAAGAACTCAGGTCGCTCGAAGAGATGACGGTCTGGTCGATCTGGTTGAGGACGTAGAGGCTGGTCGTGGCCGAATAGACGTCCGGCAGGAAGTTGAAGCAGTAGATGGCCGCCAGCGCCACGGACAGTGCCAGGGCGATGGCGATGGGCAGCCGCCCGCGCACGATGGCTTTAAAGACCTCGACAAGGTCGATCTCCATCTCCGCGGGGGAATTCGCTTGGTTCGACACGGCGTTTCCTCATTTCCTCAATGTACTTTTTATCGGAGTCTGCGGTCGATCAGGCCCAGCACCACCAGCACGGCGGCCGCGCCGATAAGTCCCGCCAGCGCCCACAGCGCCCAGCCGTAGCGGTCATAGGCCGTTCTCTGGTAGAGGTCTTCCGGCGCGACGGAGGGGCTGGCGTAGTCCGGCTCGGGCGTTGGGTCAGGCTGGGGCTCCGCAGTCGGCGTCGCTTCCGCAGCCGCATCGGGCGATGCAACGGCAAGCAGCGGCAGGCGGGCGATCTCCCGCCCGTTTACGAGGAGCACGGCGTCGGCGTAGGTCTCGCCGGCGGCCGCCGTTTCGCGTATGTTCTGCGTCTCTGCGCGCAGCGCGCCCTCCTGCAGCGTCCAGCCGCTGCGGGCGCTGACGACGAGGGGCTCGTCCAGCGCGTAGGTGAGATTGTTGGCTGCGGCGACGGCGTCCAGCGCCGCGCGGGCCTCGCTCGTAAGGTCGGCGTGGAAATAACCGCTCTCCAGGGCGTCCAGGGCCCCGGAGAGGAGGGCGTAGGTCTCCGCTTCCTCCGCCTCCGCCGCGCAGGCGAGCAGCAGGCGCTGTTCCCCGGCCTGCGCCAGGATCACCGTGTTAAAGAGCGCTTCGCCCTGACCGGCGCCAAAGGCGGCCAGCACGCGCGCATCGTACAGATCGGATTCGGGGTCGAGCAGCTCGACGCGGTTCTGCAGCGATGCGCCGCCTGCTGTCTCCCAGACAGGACACGCAACCACATCGGCAAACGCCTCGCTCAGCGTCAGCGCCTCGCCAAGGCGCAGAAGGTCGATGCAGGTCGTGCTGGCGCCCGCTTCCGGCGTGCCGGTGCAGTTTGCGTACGTCGTCGCGAGCATGCCGAGCGACTGGGCGGCCTCGTTCATCGCCTCGGCGTTCAGCCCGGCGGCTTCGGATAAGCGACCCGCGGCGTCGGCATCCCCCTCCAGCAGCATGGCCGCGACAAGGTCCGAGACGCGCTCCTCTCCCCCGTCCAGCGGGAGCAACGCGTCGGGCGCCAGCGCCTGCGCGGCGAGGTAGGCGGTCATCATCGTGACCGCGCCGCCCGTGGGCGCAAAGGGCTCGTCCGCCCGGTTGGCGATGAGCAGCGCGCCGGTGTCCACATCCAGCGCGGCAAAGTGCGTCAGGGCGAGGTCCAGCTGCAGCTCCAGCACGTCCTCTTCGCCAAAGGCGGGAGAAAGGGACGCGGCGGCAAGGGCGAGGGGCATAGGGAGGAGAAGTAGAAAAAGAAGCGCCAGTACGCCCGCAAAGGCGCGTGCCGTGCGCTTCCTCTTCCTGCTGTTCATACGCCTACTCTCCTTTCCCGCATCGGGGACGATTTTCGCGTCCATTCACAGTTTGTTCTTGTTCACTTGGCCAGACAGAAAGGAAACTCCGTTGTTTTCCCGACCGCAGCGGCCAGAAAGTAACGAACTTCCCGAGGAGGGTTTCTCCTTTCCCTGCCCCATTATTACACCTTTATTGGATGCTGTCAATATCATATGATAAGAATTTCGAGAAAATCCTCCATAATTTTTTCGTGAACGGGCTTCTATCGCAACGAAATCTCTGGCGCGGACGTGCGATAATCGAGGGTATCGTGGTCAAGACTCTGGTCACGAAGAGAGAAAAAACGAAAGACGAGGAGAAGCAAAATGCCAAGAAGAGGCGAAAACATTCGCAAGCGTGCCGACGGACGCTGGGAAGCGCGATATATTCGCTCCCGAACGCCGGATGGGCGCGCGGAGTA
>CALWKN010000014.1 GCA_944381265.1 uncultured Clostridia bacterium | reverse complement strand
TGTCGATCTGCTCGCCGGGCTTTACCACCGAGTACTCGGGCAGCACGGTCTCCTGGCCGACCACGGCGATGCGGCCGTTGCCGCCCACGACGCTGTCCGGCCCGACCACGGCGTTCTCCGAGACGATCGCGCGGCGGATGCGCGCGCCCTTGCAGATGCGCGCGCCGTTCATGATGACGGAGTTCTCCACGATTGCGCCCTCCTCCACGGTCGCGCCGGAGAAGAGGATGGAGTGGTCGACCTTGCCCGCGACGGTGCAGCCCTCGGTCACCATGGAATCGGAGACCTCCGCGGTCTTGGCGATGTAGTGCGGGGGCAGCGTGGGGTTGCGCGCGTAGATGCGCCAGGCGCTGTCGTAGAGGTTAAAGGCCGGCGGGGACTGCAGCAGGTCCATGTTGGCCTCCCACAGGCTCTCGATGGTTCCCACGTCCTTCCAGTAGCCCTCGAAGGGATAGGCCACCATGTGCTTGCCCTCGGCCAGCATGCGCGGGATGATGTTCTTGCCGAAATCGTTGGAGGATTCCGGGTTCTCCTCGTCCTCGATGAGGTACTGCTTGAGGTCCTTCCAGTTGAAGACGTAGATGCCCATGGACGCGTTGTTGGACTTGGGGTTGGCGGGCTTCTCCTCGAACTCGACGATGTCGCCTTCCTCGTTAGTGTTCATGATGCCAAAGCGCGAGGCCTCGTTCCAGGGCACGGAGTAGACGGCGATGGTGCAGTCGGCGTGCTTTTTCTCGTGCAGGGCGATCATGGCGGAGTAGTCCATCTTGTAGATGTGGTCGCCGGAAAGTATGAGCACGTACTCCGGGTCGTACTGCTGGATGAAGGTCAGGTTCTGGTAGATGGCGTTGGCCGTGCCCTTGTACCAGGTGCCGCTCTTGCCCTTCATATAGGGCGGCAGAACGAACACGCCGCCGGTCAGACGATCCAGATCCCAGGGCATGCCGTTGCCGATGTAGGAGTTCAGCTCCAGCGGCTGATACTGGGTCAGGACGCCCACGACGTCGATGCCGGAGTTCGAGCAGTTGGACAGCGGGAAGTCGATGATGCGGTACTTGCCTCCGAAGGCGACGGCGGGCTTTGCCATGTTCTTGGTCAGAACCCCCAAGCGGCTTCCCTGCCCGCCCGCGAGCAGCATGGCGACACACTTTTTACCCATTATTACACCCTCTTCTAGATGATTTTTATGAAGAACAAGGCCAAAGTTTTACTCCGGTCTTGGTTCCCGCGGATGGCGTTTGCGCGGATGCGCGCCCTTGTAGGCGCTGAGCGTTAGATAGATGCAGGAAAGCGGCGGCAGCGTCATCTCCACGCTGTACTTGTGCCCGTGCATGGGGATGTCGTCGGTGCGCAGCACGCGGTCCCCGTTGCCCTTGCCCGAGCCGCCGTATTCGAAGGAGTCGGAGTTGAACACCTCCATCAGCACCCCCGCCTTGGGCACGCCGATGCGGTACTTCTCCCAGTAGTTGGGCGTGAAGTTGCACACCGCCATGACGCGGTTGCCCGCCCTGTCGGTGCGGACGAAGGAGAAGGTGGAGTTGTCCTGGTCGTCGGCGTTGCACCAGGTGAAGCCGTCCCAGGAGTTGTCGATCTCATAGAGGGCCTTGTGCGAGGTGTAGAAGCGGTTCAGGTCCTCGGTGTATTTCTTCATCTCCGGGTGCTTCTCGTAGAGCAGCAGGAACCAGTCGAGCTGGTCCATCTCCTTCCACTCGATGAACTGGCCGAACTCCGCGCCCATGAACATCAGCTTCTTACCCGGGTGCGCGAACATATAGCCGTACAGCGCCCGGAGCGAGGCGAACTTCTGCCAGATGTCCCCCGGCATCTTGTCCAGCATGCTCTTTTTGCCGTGCACCACTTCGTCGTGTGAGAAGGGCAGTATGTAGTTCTCCGAGAAGGCGTAGAAGAGCGAGAAGGTCATCTTGTTGTGGTGGTACTTGCGGTAGATGGGGTCCATCTCCATGTAGTCCAGCACGTCGTGCATCCAGCCCATGTTCCACTTAAAGCCAAAGCCAAGGCCCCCGTCGCAGGTGGGCGCGGTGACCAGCGGATAGGCCGTGGCCTCCTCGGCGCACATCAGGATTCCCGGGAAATCGCGGTAGACGATCTCGTTGATCTCGCGTATGAGGGAGATGGCCTCAAGGTTCTCCCGTCCGCCGTACTGGTTGGGCCGCCACTTGCCCTCCGCCCGGCCGTAGTCGTGGTAGAGCATGAAGGACACCGCGTCCACGCGCAGGCCGTCGGCGTGGAAGACGTCCAGCCAGAACACCGCGCTGGACTTCAGGAACGAGCGCACCTCGTTGCGGCCAAAGTCGAACATGCAGGTGCCCCACTGCTCGTTCTCCGCGCGCAAAGGGTCGCTGCTCTCGTAGCAGGGCGTGCCGTCAAAGCGCACCAGGCCATGGGCGTCCTTGGGGAAGTGCGCCGGCACCCAGTCCAGTATCACGCCGACGCCGGCGTTGTGGAAGGCGTCGATCAGCTTCATCAGCCCCGCCGGGTCGCCGTAGCGGGAGGTGGCGGCGAAGTACCCCGTCACCTGGTAGCCCCAGGAGCCGTCAAACGGGTGCTCCATCACCGGCAGGATCTCCACGTGCGTATAGCCCATGGATCTTACATACGCCGGCATCTCGTCCGCCATGCGCTCGTAGGTGTACAGCCGCCCCTGCTCGTCCAGCTTCCAGGAGCCAAGGTGCAATTCGTATATGCTGATCGGGCTTGTGTAGGGGTTGAACGCGGCGCGCGCGTTCATCCACTTCTTGTCCTTCCAGCGGTACTTGGCAATGTCAAAGGTCTTGCTGCCGGTATTGGGCCGGGTCTCGGCGTGGAAGGCGTAGGGGTCCGCCTTCAGCTGCCAGCCCCCCGGGCCGTTGATCGCGTATTTATAGGTCGCGTACTGCTTGACGCCCGCTATGCGCGTCGTCCAGATGCCGTTGTTGTTCTCCATCGGGTTCCGGGTGTGATCCCAGCCGTTGAAGTCGCCAACGACGCTGACGGCCGTGGCGTTTGGCGCCCAGACCGTAAACGAGTACCCGCCCCGCACCGGGTGCGCCCCCATGAACTGGTAGGCATAGGCGCAGTTGCCCTCGCGGAACAGGTAGCTCTGCAATTCATCCATCGCCCTTCACCTCCTTAGAAGGTCCACACCTCGGAACGCGTCCGAAGATGTAAATTGTATGTTAACCTAATCATAGCATAAAATCCTAAAGTTGGCTACTCCTTTTTTGCGAAATTTTTCCTTAATAGAAAAATTCGTCCCGAACCGGCCCCGGACGCCCTTTTCTTTCACAATATTTCATGCTACAATGTTTGGGAGAGGGCGGGCGCAGGGCCCGTTCCTATGGAAAAAACAAGGGGGGACCGTCATGCAGACCATCGTCTTAGGCTCTACCGGCATACGCGCCACGCGCTCGGGCTTTGGCGCACTGCCCATCCAGCGCCTTTCCAAGGCGGAGGCGGCGCGCCTTCTGCGCCTGGCCTACGAGGGGGGCATCAACTTCTTTGACACTGCCAACGCCTACACCGACTCCGAGGAAAAGATCGGCCTGGCGCTGTCCGACGTGCGCAAGGACATCTTCATCGCCACAAAGACCGGCTCCTCGACGCCGGATCAGTTCTGGCGCCACCTGGAGCTGTCGCTTACGCGCATGAAGACCGACTACATCGACATCTACCAGTTCCACAACCCTTCCGCCATGCCCTCGGACGAGATGCTCTCCTGCATGGTCAAGGCCAAGGCCCAGGGCATGATCCGCCACATCGGCGTCACGGCCCACCGGCAGGACACGGCGCTGGCCGAGATCGGATCCGGCGCCTTTGAGACGCTGCAGTTCCCGCTCTCGGCCCTGTCCAGCGAAAAGGACCTGGACCTTGTGCGCCTGTGCAAGGAAAAGAACATGGGCGTCATCGGCATGAAGGGCCTGGCCGGGGGGCTTTTGACCAGCGCCGCGCCCACGATGGCCTACCTGCGGCGCTTTGACAACCTGGTGCCGATCTGGGGCTTCCAGCGCGAGTGCGAGATCCGGGAGGTGCTGGAGCTGGAGAAGGACCCGCCGATCCTAGACGAGGCCATGATGGCGCGCATCGAAAAGGACCGCAAGGAGCTCGCCGGGGACTTCTGCCGCGGCTGCGGCTACTGCCTGCCCTGCCCGCAGGGCATCCCGATCAACAACGCCGCGCGCATGCCGCAGCTGCTGCGCCGCTCGCCCTACGCGCCGTACCTCACCGACGAGTGGGCCGCGCAGATGGAGCGCATCACCACCTGCATCAACTGCCGCGCCTGCGCCAGCCGCTGTCCCTACGAGCTGGACACGCCAAAGCTCCTGCGCGCCGCGCTGGAGGACTACCGCGCCTTCCGCGCCGAGCACCTGGGCAAGTAAAATTTTACCCCTGCATTGTCAACATTCCATCAAGAAGGGAGCGCTTTCCCCATGCCGCACTACAAAAATTTTAAGACCGTGGTCTACTGCACGGCGCAGTCCATGGTCAACATCTCCGCCGAGAGCCTGCAGCGCCAAATCGACTTCTTCCAGAAGTACGTGGGCGTGGACAAGGTCTACCTCGAGCCCTATCGCGACGACTGCCTGATCCCGCGCGAGCAGCTGCACCTGTGCAAGGAGCTCTTCCGCAAGAACGGCATCGAGGTGGCCGGCGGCATCACCACCACCATCTCCGGGCAGGGCGAGGCGGACGCCGGGCGTCAGCGCCTGTTCAACACCTACTGCTACTGCAACGAGCGGATGCGCAATCACCTGAAGGCGACGGTGGAGTACATCGCCAGCGAGTTTGACGAGTTCATCATCGACGACTTCTTCTTCACCAACTGCACCTGCGACGACTGCCGCAAGGCCAAGGGCGACCGCTCCTGGGAGGAGTTCCGTTTGGGATTGATGAAGGAGGTCTCGGAGAACCTCGTCATCGGCCCGGCGCGCGCCGTCAACCCGGAGATCCGGATCACCGTCAAGTTCCCCAACTGGATGGAGAGCTATCAGGAGGCGGGCTACAACCCCGGCGCGCAGAAGGATCTCTTTGACAAGATCTACACCGGCACCGAGACCCGCCACCAGAAGCACACCGACCAGCACCTGCCCCGCTACGAGAGCTATTCCATCATGCGCTACATGGAGAACCTGGCCCC
>CALWKN010000013.1 GCA_944381265.1 uncultured Clostridia bacterium | reverse complement strand
GTTTCCCTTCTCCTTCCCCCCGGCGCCCAAGCCGCGCCGGGGGCTTTTTTGCCTTCGCGGGCAGGATGTGCCGGCGGGGGAGGCGAATGGGAGAAGCGGGCGCGCGGCCTGGCTCGTTTTTCTTCTCGGGGGCGCCGGGCGCGCTTTCCCCGAAAAGGGCGCGAAAAACGGAAATCTTTACACAAGTTTGACGAAATCTATGCTATACTTAGACGAACCATATCATCCGCCGCCGCGCGCCGGCGCCCACGCGCGGTCGGAGGAGACAGGGAGAATCGACATGAAGAAGACGAACGTACTGCAGGGACTCCTTTGGGTGCTGGAAGGGATCGTGGTCGGCTTTGGCGCCATCATGCCTGGCATCAGCGGCGGCACGCTGTGCGTGGCCTTTAAGATGTACAGGCCGCTGATGAGCGTGCTCTCCTCGCCGCGCCAGGGGCTGAAGGCCTACTGGAAGATGCTCCTTCCCTTTGTGATCGGCTGCGCGGTGGGCTTTGTGGGCCTGTCGGGCCTGGCAAGCCTGCTGCTGGAAAAGAACAGCACGCTGATCGTGTGCGTGTTCATCGGACTTATCGTCGGCACGCTGCCCGGACAGTGGCGCGAGGCCGGGGAAAAGCAGGGCAGGGGCCCGGCTTCCTTCCTGGCGCTGGCGCTGGGCTTTGCGCTGATGCTGGCGGCGCTGCTGCTGCTCAGGCGCAACAGCCTGATGACGCTGACGCCGGGCATAGGGAGCTTCCTCTTCAGCGGCGTGCTCTGGGGCTTCAGCTTCATCGTGCCGGGCCTGAGCTCCTCGACGCTGCTGCTCTTCTTTGGCCTCTACCAGCCGATGCTCGAGGGCATCGCGCGCCTTGCGCCCGGGGTGATCCTGCCCCTTGCCGCCGGCATGGCCCTTGTGATCTTCGTCTTGCCCAAGGCGGTCAACTACCTCTTCGACCGCTTTGACTCCGTCTGCTCGCACGCCATACTGGGCGTGGTGCTGGCAACGCTCGTCATGATCTTCCCCGCCTTCCCGGCGCAGATGGGCGCGCGCCTTGGCTACATACTCTGCATTGCCCTTGGCGCGGTCGCCTCCTTCTTCCTGGAGCGGCTCATCGCGCGCCTTGCTTCCAAACGGTCTTAACGGGCCGGGGCCCGCCCCCTGGACCGAAGAGATAAAACGATCTCAGGAGGCTTCTTATGGACCTGACGTTTGCGTACTTCTATTCGGAATTGACGCAAAATCCCCTCTTGCTCGTGGCGGTGGTGCTGACGCTGGGCGTCATATTCGTCAATGGCTGGACGGACGCGCCAAACGCCATCGCGACCTGCGTCGTCACGCGCTGTATGTCCCCGCGCGCGGCGATCCTCATGGCGGCGGTGTTCAACTTCCTGGGCGTGCTGCTCATGAGCATGATCAACGCCACCGTGGCCGAGACCATCACGCAGATGGTGGACTTTGGCACAAACTCGCACGAGGCCATCGTGGCGCTGAGCGCGGCGCTGTTCGCCATCGTGGTCTGGGCGGTGCTGGCCTGGTTCTTCGGCATCCCCACCAGCGAAAGCCACGCCCTCATCGCCGGCCTTACCGGCGGCGCCATCGCGCTGCACGGCGGCCTGTCCGGCGTAAACGGCGCCGAGTGGGTCAAGGTGCTCTACGGCCTTGTCATCTCCGTGGTGCTGGGCTTTGGCCTTGGCTGGATACTCTGCAAGCTCGTGGTGCTCGTCTTCCGCCGCGCCGACCGCCGCCGCACCGAGCCGCTCTTCCGCGGCGCGCAGATCTTCGGCGCCGCCGCCATGAGCTTCATGCACGGCGCGCAGGACGGGCAGAAGTTCATGGGCGTGATCCTGCTCAGCCTCTTCCTCATCAACGGCCAGGAGCCGCAGCCCGTGGCCATGCCCGTGTGGCTGATGCTGCTCTGCTCGGCGGTGATGGGCATCGGCACCTCCATCGGCGGCAAGAAGATCATCAAGTCCGTCGGCATGGACATGGTGAGCCTGGAAAAGTACCAGGGCTTCTCCGCCGACCTGGCCGCCTCCGTGAGCCTGCTCATCAGCTCCGTCTTTGGCATCCCCGTCTCCACCACCCACGCCAAGACCACCGCCATCATGGGCGTGGGCGCGGTCAAGCGCCTGTCGGCCATCAACTTCTCCGTCGTCAAGGAAATGGGCCTTACCTGGCTGCTCACCTTCCCCGGCTGCGGCCTCATCGGCTTCATCATGGCCAAGCTCTTCATCTGGCTGTTCTAAAACCACACGCTTCCCAAAACAGAAAGGATGCGATCACTCATGGCGAGCAAAGCGGATCGGTTCTACTTTGAAACCTTCATCGCCGCGGCGGAGGACTCCTGCCGCGCCGCGAACTTCCTGGTGGAGTGCCTCACCCACTACGAGCCCGAGGCCATCGGCGTCATGCTGCAGAAGATGCACGACTACGAGCACGCCGCCGACAAGAAAAAGCACGAGATGTCCACGGCCCTGGCCAAGGCCTTCGTCACCCCGATCGACCGCGAAGACCTGGCCGAGCTCAGCCAGAACATCGACGAGGTCACCGACGGCGTGGAGGAGATCCTCCAGCGCTTCTACGTCCACCGCATGCCGCGCGTGCTGCCCCACGCGGTGGAGTTCGCCGAGAAGCTGGCCGGCTGCTGCGCGATGATGCGCGATATGCTCAAGGAGCTGGAAAACTTCAAGAAGCCCGAGAAGCTCTTGAAGCTCAGTGTCGACCTCAACCAGGCCGAGGAGGAGTGCGACCGCTTCTACCTCGAGGCCGCCCGCGCCGTGCCCAGCCAGTGCTCCGAGATCCTGGAGATCATCGCCTGGCGCGAGATCTACGACTATATGGAGGACTGCGCCGACGCCTGTGAGCACGTCGCCGACTCCGTGGCCACGGTCGTGATGAAAAACACCTGAAAATCCGCCTGTCCCAGTGGGGAGGGGGCCTGTCTTTGGGCTCCCTCCCCACTTTTCTTTTTGGCAATTGTGAACGCCTGCGCGCGCCGTTTTGTTCCGCCATGCGGGAAAGCGCCGGGATTTAGGCGTTTTTGCTCTTGCCAGCGTTCATATTTCCGCAATGATTTTCTTACAGAAGAAATTAGCACTCACCTCTTGACAGTGCTAACAAACGTGCTATACTATACTTGTACTTAAGAGAGAGGCCCGATGAGGGGGCGGAAGCCCGGGGCCGATCGAAACGGTACGCGGCCCCGCGATCCTGCGGAGCCGGGGGAAGAGAACCGAAAATAAGGAGGAATGAGTTATGCTTCCCAGCGTCTTTACGGAAAACCTGTTTGATGAGATGTTCGACGATATGTTTAACGATATGCTGCCCATGGTGTCGAGCCGCCGCAACCCGCTCTATGGCCGCCACAGCAAGAACCTGATGAAGACCGATGTGCGCGAGACGGAGAGCGCCTACGAACTGGACGTGGACCTGCCGGGCTTTAAGAAGGACGAGGTGCAGGTGCAGCTGCAGGACGGCTACCTGACCATCGCCGCGGCCAAGGGCCTGGAGCGCGAGAACGACGACAAGAAGGGCCGCTACATCCGCCAGGAGCGCTACACCGGCCAGTGCAGCCGCAGCTTCTACGTCGGCAGCGCGGTGCGCCCGGAGGACGTCAGCGCCAAGTTTGAGGACGGCATACTGCGCGTGACGCTGCCCAAGCACGACCAGAAGCAGCTCCCCGCCAGCAACACCATCGCCATTGAATGACCGCATAGCGCCTCGGCCCTCCCGAGAAATCGGGAGGGCCTTTTTTGTGCTTGTAAATTTCCGGTGAAGGCGGTACAATGGAGACATCGAGGAAGCGGAACAAAATTGAACAAGAAAAGGAGGAGACGGCAATGCCCATTTCTCAGGCGGACCGGGAGCGCCTGCGCGACACGGCCCGGCGGCAGGCGGAGCTGGCCCACAGCCCGGAAAACCAGCGCTTGTACGCGGACTGGCTGGCCTACGGCGCGGGAGAGCCGAGCCGCCCCTTGCTGCGCGTGGAGATCGAGACGTTCGAGGAGGACATACTCCCCGCGCTGCAGACCTGCCAGGGCGAGGAGGCGCGCGCCATCGAGCGCCGCATGCTGCGCCGCATCGCCAACTTCACGCTCTTTCACGACGACACGCTGGTGCCGGACCACTACGCCGTGTGCGAGCACACGCGCTTTGTGCCCTTCGGCCTCCCGGTGCGGCGGCAGGAGACGGGCGGCGTCGGCCATCACTTCGTGCCCTACCTGCACGATCTGGAGGCGGACATGGCGCTGCTCGGCCCCTCCGTCTACGCGGTGGACGAGGCGGCGGCAGAGGAGGAGCGCGTCAAGGCCGAGGAGCTCTTTGGCGACATACTGCCCGTGCGCCGCGAGGGCAGCCCGCTCTACTGCTGCCCGATGCAGGACATCATCCACATCATGAACATGGACGACCTGTACATGGCCATGATCGACGGCGAGGACAACTTCCGCGCCGTGCTGGGGCGCCTGGTGGACGACTACATCGCCGCCTTCCGGCAGCGCGAATCCCTGGGCACGCTGCGCGGCGCGGCAAGGGACCAGGGCCTGGCCCAGGGCACCTACTGCTTCACCCAGGAGCTGCCGGACGGCCTGCCTGATGCGAAGCTTTCACAGGTGTGGCTCTACATGGACGCCCAGGAGGCCTCCGGCATCTCGCCGAAGATGTACGAGGAGCTGGTCTTTCCCGCCTACCGCAAGCTGATGGAGCTGTGCGGCCTCGTCTCCTACGGCTGCTGCGAGGCCACCCACCCCATCTGGGAGGGCGCGCTCTCCAAGCTCCCCAATCTGCGCAAGGTCAGCATCTCGCCCTGGTGCGACGAGGCGTTCATGGGCGAGGCCCTGCGCGGCACGGGCATCACCTATCTTCGCAAGCCCCCGGCCACGCTCCTTGGCATGGACGGCCCCTTGGACGAGGACGCCGTCACCGCCTGCTTCCGCAAGACGGCCCGCGCCGCCCGCGGCTGCCGGCTGGAGGTCGCCCAGCGCGACGTCTACCGCGTCGGCAGCGCGGAAAAGGTGCGCCGCTATGTGGAGCTGGCCCGCCGCGCGCTGGAAGAATAAAACGGTTTTCCCCGAAAAAATACGGAGGTGTGCAATATGGACATGCAAGCGATTTCTCAGAAACTGCAGGCCGGCAAGGCCAAGGACGTCAAGGCCCTGGTGCAGCAGGCGCTGGACGAGGGCGTCTCCCCGCAGGTCATACTCAACGAGGGCCTGCTCTCCGGCATGGACAAGGTGGGCGAGAAGTTCAAGAACAACGAGATCTTCGTGCCCGAGGTGCTGGTGGCCGCCCGCGCCATGAACTGGGGCCTGGACATACTGCGTCCGCGCCTTGCCGAGGAGGGCGTTAAGGCCAGCGGCAAGGTCTGCATCGGCACGGTGCAGGGCGACCTGCACGACATCGGCAAGAACCTGGTCAAGATGATGATGGAGGGCAAGGGCCTGGAGGTGGTGGATCTTGG
Organism: uncultured Clostridia bacterium; assembly: GCA_944381265.1. Taxonomy (GTDB): domain Bacteria; phylum Bacillota; class Clostridia; order Christensenellales; family UBA1750; genus Spyradocola. Next base: position 1,964 of record CALWKN010000013.1, on the reverse strand, counting down.
CACCGACGTCTCCCCGGAGACCTTCGTGCGCACGGCCAAGGAGCAGAACTGCCAGATCATCTGCTGCTCCGCGCTGCTGACCACCACCATGGACGTCATGGGCGAAGTGGTCAAGGAGGCCGAACGCGAGGGCATACGCGACAAGGTGAAGATCATGGTCGGCGGCGCGCCCGTCACCGACAGCTTCGCCAAGTCCATCGGCGCGGACGCCTACACACCGGACGCCGCCAGCGCCGCCGAGGTCGCCGCCCGTTTCTGCGCCTAGGAGGGCCCCCATGAACGCCACGGAAACGCTTTGGCAGGCGGCGCGCCCCGGGCAAAGGCGCGCCCTGCCCATACTCGCTTTCCCTGCCGCGCGGCACCTGGGCATCCCGGCGGACGCGCTGTGCCGCGAGGCGGAGCTGCAGGCCCAGGTCATCGCCTGCGCCGCCGCCCTGCCCACCGCCGCCGCCGTCTGCCCGATGGACCTGACGCTGGAGGCCGAGGCCTTCGGCGCGCAGGTGCGCTTCGCCACAAACGACGCCCCCGCCGTCGCCCATCCCCTCGTCCTTGACGAGGCGGACGTCCGCGCGCTGTCCGTGCCGGACCTGCGCGCCGCGCGCATCCCGCAGAGCCTTGCCGCCGTGCGCCTTGCCAAAGCGCGCCTTGGCGCCAAGCCGCTGCTGGCCGGGGCCATCGGCCCCTTCTCCCTCGCCGGGCGGCTGATGGACGTAAGCGAGATCCTCTACGCCTGCATCGACGAGCCCGAGACCGTGCAGCTGCTTGCGGGAAAGGCCGCGGACTTCCTTGAAACCTACCTGTGCGCCCTGCGAAGCGCGGGCGCGGACGGCGTGGTGCTGGCAGAGCCCCTGGCCGGGGTCCTCAGCCCCGCCATGAGCGCCGTCTTCTCCGACCCGTATGTCAAGCGGCTCATAGAGCGCGTGCAGACGGCGGACTTCCCCGTCGTCTACCACAACTGCGGCCGCCTGTCCCCGGCGGTCTTCCCGCAGCTGGCGGACCTGCGCGCCGCGGCCTACCACTTCGGCAACGCCATAGACATGGCGGACGCCCTTGCCGCCCTGCCGCGCGACGTGCTCGTCATGGGCAACCTCGACCCGGCGGGCGCGCTGACAAACGGCAGCGCGCAGGACGTGCGCCGCGCAACGCGCGCGCTCCTGGAAACTTGCGCCGGGGCGGAGAACTTCGTGCCCTCCACCGGCTGCGACGTGCCCTACGCCGCGCCCTGGGAGAACATACTGGCCTTCTACGAGGCCGTGGAGGAGGGAAACGACGCATGAAGGACGAACAGCTCCTGCGCCTTGCGCTGGACAACGGCGCGGCCAAGGCCGCGGTGATCCCCCAGTCCGCCGTCGTGCTCAGCGCCTCGTTCTTTGACATCTGCAAGGCCAACCAGTGCGGGAACTTCGGCAAGTGCTGGATGTGCCCGCCGGACGTCGGCCCCATCGAGGAACTGATGGCCCGCGTGCGCGCCTACCCGCGCGGCCTGCTTTATCAGACCATCGCGCCCCTGGAGGACAGCTTTGACATCGAGGGCATGGGCGCGGCGGGGAAGGCCCACGCCAAGGTGAGCCAGAACATCGAGACGGCGGCCCGCGCCGCCGGTCTTGGCGACCACTTCCACTTGAGCGCCGGGGGCTGCCGCCTCTGTCCCCGCTGCGCCAAGGTCGACGACCTGCCCTGCCGCCACCCGGACCGCGCGCTGCCGCCCATGGAGGGCGCGGGCATCGACGTCTACCGCACCACGAAATCGACGGACCTGAAGTACATCAACGGGCCCAACACCGTCACCTACTTCGGTCTGTTGCTCCTGGGGGCGGAAGGATGAGCCGCCTGCTCGTGCGCCGCGGCGGCGAAAGCTGGGAGATCGCGTTTCAGGGCGAGGCGCTTTTAAGCGAGGTGCTGCGCCGGGCGGATCTTTCCCCGGCCCAGCCCTGCGGCGGGCGCGGCGTCTGCGGCAAGTGCGC
>CALWKN010000012.1 GCA_944381265.1 uncultured Clostridia bacterium | reverse complement strand
GCCTGCGCCGCGATGATCCTGCTGGAGCGCGGGCAGATCGACCTGCTCGACCCGGTGGAAAAATACCTGCCCGGCTTCCGGGACCAGGTCTACTGGACGGACGCGGGCCTGCGCAAGGTGGAGATCCGCATGACGATACGCGACCTGCTGGGCATGACCAGCGGCCTGCCCTACGGCGGGGAGCAGGGCTTTGCCGAGCGGCGCATGCAGGAGCTCTGGAGCGCGGTGCAGCGGGACCAGGCGCAGGGGAAGGAACTTGGCACGGTGGATTTTGCCAACCGCATGGGCGGCCTGCCGCTGGCCTTCGCCCCGGGCAGCCGCTGGCAGTACGGCGCCTCGGCTGACGTCATGGGCGCGGTGGTGGAGGTCGTCTCCGGCAGGCGCTTCGGCGACTTTTTGCGGGAGGAGATCTTTGAACCGCTGGGCATGCGGGACACCGCCTTCTTCGTGCCGGCGGAAAAGCGCGATCGCCTTGCCGCGGTCTACATGGACGACAACGGCGGCCTGGCGCGCTGGACGGGCGCGCACCTGTGCATACTGCCCGAGTACGACCACGACCCGGCTTTCCAGTCCGGCGGCGCGGGCCTGGTCTCCACGCTCGACGATTACGCCCGCTTTGCCCGCATGCTGGCGGGCGAAGGGGAGCTGGAGGGCGCGCGCGTGCTCGCCCCGCGCACGGTGCGCTTCCTGCGGCAGAACCAGCTCACTCCGGAGCAGCGCGCCACCTGCGCCTGGGAGTCGCTCTACGGCCACGGCTACGGCAAGTTCATGCGCGTGCTGCTGGACGAGGGGCAGGCGCCGGGCCTGGGCAGCGCGGGCGAGTTCGGCTGGGACGGCTGGCTGGGCACCTACTTCTGCGTAAGCCCGGCGGACGACCTCATCCTCCTGTTCATGATGCAGAAGAAGGACACCGGCACCATCGACGTCACGCGCAAGTTCCGCTCCGCCGCCTTCGCGGCGCTGCCCTGATGCGCTGCGCGCGCTGCCGCCCGGCGGACTCGCTGCAGATGGGGCTGCTGCTGGCGGCGATCGGCGGCTTCCTCGACGCGCACACCTATGTGGCGCGCGGCGGCGTCTTTGCCAATGTGCAGACGGGCAACCTGGTGCTGCTGGGCCTGCGCGCCCTGGAAGGGGACGCGCGGGCGCTGCACTACCTCCTGCCGGTCTTTGCCTTTGTGCTCGGCGTGGCGCTGTCGGAGAGCCTGAAGGCCGGGGCGCGGGCAGCGCGGCGCTGGCACTGGCGGCAGGCCGTGCTCGCCCTGGAGGCGCTGGCGCTCGTCTTCGCCGCCTTTGCCCCCGCTGCCTGGAACGACGCGGTCAACGCCGGCGTCTCCTTTGCCTGCGCCATGCAGGTCAACGCCTTCCGCGCCTTCGAGGGCAATCCCTACGCCACCACCATGTGCACGGGCAACCTGCGCAGCGGCACGGAGCGTCTGTGGCGCTTCCTGCGCCAGGGGGACGGGGAGGACCTGCGCGTGGGAGGGAAGTACTTCGCCGTGATCGGCTGCTTCATGCTGGGCGCAGGTATTGGCGGGCTGCTGACACAGGCACTGGGCTTTTGCGCCGCGCTCTTCCCCGCCGCCCTGCTGCTCCTGGCCGCGTGGATCCTCTGCCGCGACGACGGCCCGGCGGCCTGAAGCGTTCCGCGATGACGACAAAGAGGTCCTGCAAACGCAGGGCCTCTTTTTGCGCGGTCGGGAGTTTCAGGGCAGGTCTTCCTCGATCTTCTCCAGCGGCTGCTCCAGCAGGGCCGGGTTGCGCAGGTACTTGCGCAGCAGGCGCGTGGAGCGGGCGAAGTACAGCCCGTCGCAGAAGCGGCCGTCCAGGGAGAAGTCCAGGTTGATCAGGCGGCGCACGCTGGTCGTGCCGTCCGCGTGGGCGCTCGCCTGCGGCGCCTCCTTGCCCAGGGAGACGAAGATGCCGTTGGTGCCGAACTCGTAGAGGTGGTGGAAGATGGAGTCGATGCCCAGGGACTTCAGGTTCGTCAAAAACACCGTGGTGTGGAAGGGGCTGGCCCTGAGCACGGCCTCGGGCAGCAGGTTCCAGTGGTCCAGGCGCATCACAAAGCCGATCAGCGGGCGGATGATCAGGTCCGGCAGGCGCATGAAGCCGTCGGCCAGGCCGTCCGTGGCGTTGCGCACGGCGGTGGAGGCCGTCTCGCGCAGCACGGCCTCGTTGATGGCGCGGGCGATGGCGCCGATGTCTTCCCGGCCGGAGAACTCCAGCTTGATCGTGGTGCCGCCGTCCTCCACGCGCAGCGAGCGGTGCACCACGAAGCTCACCGAGATGCCGCGCCGGGCGTAGATGCGGCTGTGCACCACAAAGCGGTTCAGCTGCGGCCGCAGGGCGATGGTGCGCACCAGCGCCGCGATGACGATGTGCATGACGCTCAGGCGCTCCGACGCCTCCGCGCCGTCGTGCGCGGCGATGTAGGCGTCCAGCGGGGCGCAGTCCAGCGTCTCGCGGAAGAGATTGACCGAGCCCGTGCGCGTGCGCATGATGTAGGGCATGATCTTCTGCATGGCCGGAAGGGACCGCACGCGGCGGCCGTCGCTGCGAACAAAAAGCATGGGCAAAACTCCCTCGTTCATTATTCCTCCCCTAAATTGTATCACGGCCGAAATGTAAATTCAATGAAAAATTTAAGCGGCGAATGGGAGAAGGACGTTGCGCATAACGAAACGGCGTTGCGTTCCGCGGCGCGCAGGAGTATACTGTAAACGATTACGCAGAAAGATGCAGGTGGAACGCAGATGAGAACCTTCTCCAACCCAGAGGAAAAGCGGCGGTACATGACGGAGGAGCCCATTCCCCGTCTGATCCTGACCATGGCGGCGCCGGCCATCGTCTCGATGCTGATCTCCTCGTTTTACAACATGGCGGACACCTATTTTGTCGGCCGCATCAGCACGGAGGCCACGGCCGCGGTGGGCGTCGTCTTCCCGCTGATGAGCATCATACAGGCGCTGGGCTTTACCTTTGGGCACGGCTCGGGCAACTACATCTCCCGCGCGCTGGGGCACGGCGACGTCGAGCACGCGCGCAAGATGGCCACCACCGGCTTTGTCTCGGCCTTCATCGCCGGGGCGATCTTCGGGCTCCTCGGTCTGATCTTCCTGGAGCCCCTGGTCTATCTGCTGGGCGCCACGCCCACCATCGCCCCGTACGCCAAGGCCTACGCCTTCTACATACTCATCGGCACGCCGTTCATGGCCTCGTCCCTGGTGCTCAACAACCAGCTGCGCTTCCAGGGCAGCGCCTTCTTCGGCATGATCGGCATGGGCGCGGGCGCGGTGATCAACATAGGCCTTGACCCGGTGTTCATCTTCGGGCTGAACATGGGCGTGGGCGGCGCGGCGCTGGCCACGATCTTGAGCCAGATCGTCAGCTTCTTCCTGCTGCTGCGCGGCTGCACGCGCGGCGGCAACATCGCCATCCATCTGCGCGAGTTCGCGCCCAGCCTTGCCCGCTACAAGGAGATCCTGCGCGGCGGCCTGCCCTCGCTCTTCCGCCAGGGCCTGGGGTCGGTCGCCAGCATCTGCCTGAACTTTGCCGCCGGCCTCTACGGCGACGCGGCGATCGCCGGCATGTCCATCGTAACGCGCGTCCTGCAGTTCGCCAACTCCGCGGTCATCGGCTTTGGCCAGGGCTTTCAGCCGGTGTGCGGCTTCAACTACGGCGCGCGCCAGTATAAGCGCGTGCGCCAGGCCTTCTGGTTCACCGTGGGCGTGGGCTTCTGCATACTGGTCGTGGGTTCTGTGGTCGGCATCGCGCTGGCGCCACAGATCATCGCCATCTTCCGCCGCGAGGACGCCACGGTCATCGAGGTCGGCGCGCTCTCGCTGCGCCTGCAGTGCATCGCCTATCCCTTCACCGCCCTTGTGGTGGTGGCCAACATGATGCTGCAGACCATCGGCAAGCCGCTCAAGGCCTCGGTCCTGGCGGCGGCGCGCAGCGGCATCTTCTTCATCCCCGCCATACTCATTCTGCCGCAGTTCCTGGGGCTGCTGGGCGTGCAGATGAGCCAGGCCGTGGCCGACGTCTGCTCGCTGATCCTGTCCATCCCCCTCACATTCTCCGTGCTTGCGGAGATGAAGCGGCAGGAAAAGGTGGAAAACCCGCTCTTTGGCGACCACTGACCCCGGATATCGCCCGGAAAGGAGGAGCGGCGCATGCGCTCGGAGGCGATCTTCCCCAACCACATGGACATGGACCTGCCCTTTGTCATCCACGCCGTGGGCGCGGCCCGGCGCCAGCTGCGCCGCCGCCGCGACGAGGGCGCGGTCAACACCCAGGTGATCTACGGCGAGAAGGGCGAGGGCCGGCTCACCGTGGACGGCAGCACCTACGACATCCACCCGGGCACCTGCTTCTACCTGCCCAAGGGCGTGCCGCACGACTACTGGCCGCTCACCGAGGACTGGCAGACCAACTGGCTCTGCTTTGACGGCATCTGCCTTGCGGACACGCTGCGCTCTCTGGACCTGCAGCGCGCCTGCGTGGTGGACCTGCCCGACCCCACGCGCTTTGACGCGCTGTTCCGCAACATCTTTGCCGAGCTGCACGCCGACCCGATCTTCGGCCAGATGCGCGCCAGCCCCTATGTCTACCGGATATTGGTGGAGTTCTACATGATCCGCAGGGAGCAGACCGGGCAGCAGAACCTGCGCGCCCACAAGCTCAGGCCCGTGCTGGACTACATCGAGCGGCACATCGCCGACGTCATCACGCTGGAGGAGCTGTCGGGGCTGATGAACCTCACGCCGCAGCACTTCTGCCGCGTGTTCAAGGACGCGGTGGGCGAGCGCCCCTTCCAGTACATACTCAAGCGGCGCATCCAGCTCTCCAAGCGCCTGCTGGTCAAGTCCAGCTACCTCGTCTCCGAGGTCGGCCGCCGCGTCGGCATCGAGAACAGCAGCTACTTCTGCTACAACTTCAAGCGCCTGGAGGGCATGACCCCAACCGAGTTCCGCGATATGTACGCAGACTGAAACGATCGCCCCGCGCGGGAGTTTTTCCGCACGGGGCGATCGTGTTTCGCCGGGCGATCAGCGCAGGGTTTGCGTGTCGTAGACCTCCTTGCTTTCGCTGTCAAAGGCCTGGATCGTCAGGGCGTCCGGCAGCGCAACGCTTGCGGCGAGCGCGCCTTCCTGGGTGAAGCGGCCGTCCTCCGGGGCGCTCACCTGGGAGCCGATGGAGGGCGCAAGGGGGATCTCCTCGCCGTCCACGTCCAGGAAGCGGAAGAACAGCCCTTCCTCCGCGGCGGCATAGGCCGTTTCGTCCGTCACGGCGCACTCCAGGGTGTAGTAGATTCCCATGGGCGAGGCGGTGAGCGTCGCGCGCTCCACCGTCACGCCGCAGCCGGAAAACACAGCCGGCGTGGAGAAGGTGTGGGAGTCCTGCCCCGCGTCCGTGCGCTGCAGGGAGAAGGTGAGGTCGGTCTGCGTGCCGTTTTCCACGTCGTAGTTGCCGTCGGGCAGGACCGGGTAGGTGATGCAGACGAGGTCCACGGGCAGGGTCGCCGCACCGTCCGCGATGGAGCCGCTGGCGATGAAGACGAGTGTGCCGTCGCCCTCCAGCCGGTACTCCAGGGACTGCACGACGCCCTCGCCGCCCGTGGATGCGGCGGTGTCGACCAGGGAGACGCTGCGGATCTCCGTCTTGCCGTTGGCGGCGGCGTATTCGGCGATGGTGCCTTCATCGGAAACGCCGAGCGTGGAGGCGGGTTCCGTCAGCAGGCAGTCCGGGCCGATGAGCAGCACATGGTCGCCGGCGGGTCGGGCCTCGATGACCATGTGCACGGCGCCGCCGTCGTAGACCGCCTCGCGCAGGGAGAACGCGGTCTCCGCCGCCCCTGCGGTCGGCGGCACTTCGGTCTGCGGCACCTCCGTCTGCACCAGGGCCGTGGCCTCGGGCAGCACCGCGGGGCTGCCGTCCGCCTGGCGCAGGAAGTCAAAGACGCCGTAGCGCAGGCTCGCGGCGGCGACGCCTACGGTGGAAAGCAGGAGCACGGCGGCGGCGACGAGCGCGCCGACGCGCAGTTTGGCGCGTTTCATGGGCAGTCTCTCCTTTTGTGCGTCCTCTTGGGAAAGGGTTTGCAGCGTGCGGCGGACGCACGCCTGGAACCTCTCGTCCGGCTCGGGAAAGGCATGGCGAAGTTCATCCGGGATCACGGGACACACCTCCTATGGGTGGGGTCAGCAGGGCCTTGAGCGCCGCGCGCCCCCGGCGCAGGCGGGTCTTGACGGTGCCCTGCGGGATGCGCAGCGCCGCGGCGACGTCCGCCACGGAATACCCTTCCATGTAGTGCAGCACCAGGGGCATGCGCAGTTTTTCCTCGAGCTCCAGCAGCGCCTCGCCCACGCGCGTGGCCCCCATGGGCTGTGGCGCGGCCGCGCGCTCGGGCAGCGCATCGCAGGGCTGCAGGCGCGCGCTGCGGCGCTGGATGTTGTGGCATTCGTTGAGCAGCACGCGGATGACCCAGGTCTGCAGATAGCGCGCGTCCCGCAGCTGGCCGCGCTTCTGCCAGCACTTGCGCAGGGCTTCCTGCACGGCGTCCTCGCGGTCGCAGGGCTGCGAGAGTTGCGCGTAGCAGACGCGGTACAGCGTCTGGGTCATGGCCGCGATGCGCTCGGCGAATTCCTCGTCCGACATGGATCGCAACTCCTTTCGTGTTCTTTGGACCGGTCAACTGTTAGACATCCGGCGCCCCCGCGCAGGTTTTTGGGCGCAAAAAAAAAGCGGCGTTTTTTTCGCCGCCGAAAAAAGGGGGATGTTTTAGCCTAGGGCGAGCAGCAGGAGGGAGAGAGCGATCAGCGGCACGAGCAGCGCCAGGTTCAGCAGCGTGAAGAAGCCAAGGTATTTGCCCGGCTGCGCGCCCTCGCTGCGGGCGTAGAACTTATAGGAGATGAGCGAGGCCAGCGACGCCACCAGCGTGCCAAGGCCGCCGACGTCCGTGCCCAGGATCATGGCGCGCGCATCGTCCGTAAAAGGCGCCAGCAGCAGCGCCGCCGGCACGTTGCTGATCACCTGGCTGGTCAGCAGCGAGGCAAAGAACGCGCTTTTTTCCATCAAACCGCCCAGCAGCTCCCGCACCGCCGGGATGCGGCTCAGGTTGCCGGAAAAGAGGAAGAAACAGAGAAACGTGCCCAGCAGCGCGTAGTCCACCCGGGCAAAGACCTTGCGGTCAAAGAGCAGCAGCGCCAGCAGCACGAGCACCAGCAGCACCCGGTAGTCCAGCACGGAGAACACCGTGAGCAAACAGAACAAAAAGAGGACGCCGTGCAGCGCCAGCGCGCGCACGTCGATCTCCGCCGCCGCGGGCGCTACGCGCAGCCCGCCGCGCAGGCGCAGCAGCAGCACCGAAACAACGATGAGCAGCAGGGAGACGAGCGTCAGCGGCACGGTCACGGCGAAGAACTCCCCCGCGCCCATGGCGTACTTGGAGAAGAGGAAGAGGTTCTGCGGGTTGCCCACGGGCGTCAGCGACGAGCCCAGGTTGGCCGCCACCGTCTCCAGCGCCACCGCCGGTATGGCAAGGCGCATGAGATCCGCCTCGCGCAGCACCAGCAGCGTCAGCGGCACAAAGGCCACGAGGCTCACGTCGTTCGTCATCAGCATCGAGGAGAAGAAGCACAGCAGCGTCAGCAGCAGCATTAGCGCCCCCTGCGTGTGCGCCCGGCGCAGCAGCGCGCCGGAGAGCAGGCGCATCAGCCCCGCCGCGCCGAGCCCCGCCACCGTCGCCATCAGGCAGAACAGCAGGCTCAGCACCCGGTAGTCCGGGAAGGTCAGCGTCTCCCGCGACGGCGGCAGAAAGAAGAACGAGACGAGCGCGCACAGCAGCGACGCGAAAAACACGGGCTCTCTTTTTACGGCGCCAAGCACCTTCTGCATGGGGGATTCCCTCCTGATCGCGCGCTTTGTTCGAACGCGCATTCGTATTTATAAAAGTTTAACGAAAAGAAAACCTCGATATCACAATCCACCGGCGGTTGTCAAGGGAGTTTTCAAACTCTTAACAGAAAAATCTGCGTTTTGGCCGAAAAAAGCCCTCCGGTCGAATTGACGGCGGAAGGCGTTGATGGTAAAATTATAATCTGCATAATGCGGAAAAGGGCGCCTTCGCACCCTCCCGATCCGATGTCATGCAATATTGTACAACGTTTCCCGCCAAATTGCAACGCTTTTTTTCGGGCGTATGCGGACTTTCGCCAAAGACACGCGGGCGGGCTCCGGCGACGGCGCCGTTCTGCGGCAAATCTACAGGAGAGGTGAGTGCTTACATGGTCCATGCGGTTCAGATGGGAAAGCGCACGAGGATGAGTTTTTCCAAGATCGAAGAGGTCCTGGAAATGCCCAACCTGATCGAGGTGCAGAAAAATTCCTACGAGCGCTTTCTGCAGGAAGACCTGCGCGAGGTGCTCCGCGACATTTCTCCTATCACCGACTTCTCGGAGAATCTGGTGCTGGAGTTCACCGATTACTCCCTGGACGAGACCCCCAAGTACACCGAGGAGCGCTGCAAGGAGCGCGACTACACCTACGCCACCGCCCTGCGCGTCAAGGTCCGGCTGCTGAACAAGGAGACGGGCGACATCAGCGAGCAGGAGGTCTTCATGGGCGACTTCCCGCTGATGACCGCCTCGGGCACATTCATCATCAACGGCGCCGAGCGCGTCATCGTCTCCCAGCTGGTGCGCTCTCCCGGCGTCTACTACGCAAGGAGCATCGACAAGACCGGCAAGCCCCTCTACGCCACCACCGTCATCCCCGGCCGCGGCGCCTGGCTGGAGTATGAGACCGACTCCAACGACGTGATGTGGGTGCGCATCGACCGCACGCGCAAGCTTCCCATGACCGTGCTTCTGCGCGCCCTTGGCTACGGCACGGACAATGAGATCGTGGACCTGCTCGGCAGCGAGGAGCACCTGCTGGCGACGCTGGAGCGCGACACGGCAAAGAGCGTGGAGACGGGCCTGCTGGAGGTCTACAAGAAGCTGCGCCCGGGCGAGCCGCCGACAGTGGAAACGGCCAACTCCCTGGTCAACGGCCTGTTCTTTGACCCCAAGCGGTACGACCTTGCCAAGGTCGGGCGCTACAAGTTCAACAAGAAGCTGGCCCTGGCCGCCCGCATCGCCGGCGGCATCGCCGCGGAGGACGTGGTGGACCGGGAGACCGGCGAGGTGCTCGTCTCCGCCGGGGAGACCATCTCCCGCGAAAAGGCCGAGGCCATACAGAACGCCGGCATCAACGCCGTCACGCTGCACATCGAAAACGAGCGCGGCGCCTTTGACATCAAGGTGCTGGGCAACAACTTTGCCGACGCTTCGGCCTTCCTGCCCTTTGACCCGGAGGAGGTCGGCATCACCGAGAAGGTGCACGTGCCCACGCTGCGCGTGCTGATGGCGGAAAACGAGGACGTGGAAGACCTCAAGGCCGCCATCCGCCTGAACATAGACAACCTCATCCCCAAGCACATCTACGTCGACGACGTGGTGGCCTCCATGAGCTATGTCATAGGCCTGAACTACGGCATCGGCACCATCGACGACATCGACCACCTGGGCAACCGCCGCCTGCGCTCCGTGGGCGAGCTTCTGCAGAACCAGATCCGCATCGGCCTTGCGCGCCTGGAGCGCACGGTCAAGGAGCGCATGGCCATCACCGACCAGGACAACGTCACCGCCCAGTCGCTGATCAACATCCGCCCGGTCTCCGCGGCCATCAAGGAGTTCTTCGGCTCCTCCCAGCTCTCCCAGTTCCTCGACCAGCCCAACCCGCTGGCGGAGCTGACCAACAAGCGCCGCACCTCGGCCCTTGGCCCGGGAGGCCTGAACCGCGACCGCGCCAGCATGGACGTGCGCGACGTGCACCACTCGCACTACTCGCGCCTTTGCCCGATCGAGACGCCGGAAGGCCCGAACATCGGTCTGATCGGCGCGCTGGCGACCTACGCCCGCGTCAACCGCTACGGCTTCATCGAGGCGCCCTACCGCCGCGTGGACCAGGCCGCAAAGCGCGTCACGGACGAAGTCCGCTACATGACCGCCGACGAAGAGGAAAACTACATCATCACCCAGGCCAACGAGCCTCTGGACGAGAACCACTGGTTCGTGCACGAGCGCGTCACCGCGCGCAGTCGCGAGGACACGGTCGAGATCGACCGCAACCAGATCGACTACATGGACGTAAGCCCGCAGCAGCTGGTCTCCGTGGCCTCGGCCATGATCCCCTTCCTGGAAAACGACGACGCCAACCGCGCCCTGATGGGCGCCAACATGCAGCGCCAGGCCGTGCCGCTGCTCACCACCGACGCGCCGGTCGTTGCCACGGGCATCGAGTACCGCGCCGCCTGCGACTCCGGCGTCTGCATACTGGCCCGCCGCGACGGCGTGATCGAAAAGGTCGCCGCCGACCAGATCATCGTGCGCGGCGACGACGGCGTGCGCGATACGCACAAGCTCATCAAGTTCACCCGCTCCAACCAGTCCACCTGCATCAACCAGCGGCCCATCGTCTCCGCCGGCGAGCGCGTGACAAAGGGCCAGGTCATCGCCGACGGCCAGTCCACCGATCAGGGCGAGATCGCCCTGGGCAAGAACGTGCTCATGGCCTTTATGACCTGGGAGGGCTACAACTACGAGGACGCCATCCTGATCTCGGAAAAGATGGTCAAGGACGACATCCTGACCTCCATCCACATGGAGGAATACGAGACGGAGGCCCGCGACACGAAGCTCGGGCCGGAGGAGATCACCGCCGACATCCCGAACGTAGGCGAGGACGCCCTGCGCGACCTGGACGACCGCGGCATCATCCGCATCGGCGCCGAGGTGCGCGCCGGCGACATACTGGTGGGCAAGGTCACGCCCAAGGGCGAGACGGAGCTCACCGCCGAGGAACGCCTGCTGCGCGCCATCTTCGGCGAAAAGGCGCGCGAGGTGCGCGACACCTCCCTGCGCGTGCCGCACGGCGAGTACGGCACCATCGTCGACGTCAAGGTCTTCACCCGCGAAAACAAGGACGAGCTCAACGCCGGCGTCAACATGCTGGTGCGCGTCTACATCGCCCAAAAGAGAAAGATCTCCGTGGGCGACAAGATGGCCGGCCGCCACGGCAACAAGGGCGTTATCTCCCGCATACTGCCGGAGGAGGACATGCCCTTCCTGCCCGACGGCACGCCGCTGCAGATCGTGCTCAACCCCCTAGGCGTGCCCTCGCGCATGAACATCGGCCAGGTGCTCGAGACGCACTTGGGCTACGCGGCCATGGCCCTTGGCTGGCGCGTCGCCACCCCGGTCTTTGACGGCGCCAACGAGGAGGACATCGCCAACTGCCTGGAGATGGCGGGCCTGCCCCGCGACGGCAAGACGCAGGTCTACGACGGCCGCACCGGCGAGCCCTTTGAGAACCGCGTCACCGTCGGCTACATGTACATGCTCAAGCTCCACCACCTGGTCGACGACAAGATCCACGCCCGCTCCACCGGCCCCTACTCCCTGGTCACCCAGCAGCCTCTGGGCGGCAAGGCGCAGTTCGGCGGCCAGCGCTTCGGCGAGATGGAGGTCTGGGCGCTGGAGGCCTACGGCGCGGCGCACACGCTGCAGGAGATCCTCACCGTCAAGTCCGACGACGTGGTCGGGCG
>CALWKN010000011.1 GCA_944381265.1 uncultured Clostridia bacterium | reverse complement strand
TTCCGGAGGGGGCGAAGCCCCTGGAGGGCCGTACAAGCCGAAGGCTTGGTAGGCCCGGAACCCCGGGCCGCCGCAGGCGGCACGGGGCGCAGGCGGATGTCACTCGAAAAAATGCAAAATTGCATTTTTTCGAAGCGTGTCGACTTTGTCGACACGCTCAGTCCGGGGGCTTCGGCCTCCGGACTTTTGTTATGAAATTTGCGCCGCCCGGGGAAGGCGGGCTCCCTCCCCCGAGCGGCGGCTCTGCCGAAGCAACACCTTAAGAGGCGCGGCGAAAGAGGGGCAGCCGGAAGAGGTTGCGGGCAAAGACCGTCGCCGCGCCCAGGCTCAGGGCGATGGCGCCGGCCACCAGCGCCGTCTCCATGCCCGCGCCCAGCGCCTGCACATAGTCGGCCTGCACCATGAATTCCATCGTGCGGTAGAGCCCGTAGCCCGGCACCAGCGGGATGACGCCCATCGTGGCGTAGACGATGGCCGGGCTCTTCTGCACGCGCGCGGCGATCTCCGCGCCAAGCCCCGCCGTAAGCCCGCCCAGAAGCGCAGATAGCGGCGCCGAGCCCGTTAAGACGAGCAGCGCGTCGTACACCACATATCCCGCGCCGCCCAGCAGCGCGCCGGGCAGCAGCGCCCGGCGTTCCGTGCGGAAGAGCAGGCCGAATCCGGCCGTGGCGATGCCCGACACGATCAGGTCAAAGAGCGCTCTTGCAAGCGTCACGCGTTTTCCCTCCTTTTTAGCGGCACAGCGCCAGCACCGCGCCCACGCCCGCGGCAATGGCCACGGCCTTGAGCAGCGCCTCGGCCGCCCGGGCGACGCCGGAGACCAGGTCGCCGTTTACCGTGTCGCGTATCGCGTTTGTGATGGCCAGCCCCGGCAAAAGCGGCATGATCGCGCCGATGATGATGGCCGTGTCGTTGGCCCCGGGCAAAAGGCGCGCCGTCCCCACGGCGATGCCGGCGCTCACCGCGCCCGAGAGGAGCGTGTAGAGCGTGGAGGAGAGGCTGTCCGACGCAAAGAGCAGCGCCAGCAGCCGCGTAAGCCCGCCGCACAGCAGCGCCGCCAGGAACTCCACCCCGCCGCCGCCAAAGAGCAGCGCAAAGAACGCCGCGCTCCCCGCGCTGCCCAGCAGCGACAGGGGCAGAGGCTGCGGCGGCGCGTCGCGCAGCGCCAGCAGCCGGCAAACGCCCTCCTCCAGCTCCAGCTCGCCCTCCACAAGGCCGCGGCTGATCTCGTTGACGCGCGAAACCAGCCCAAGGTCCGTGCCGCGTACCTTGACGCGGATCACCTCGCAGCGCGGCGCGCCCGCCTCGTCCAGGTAGGAAAAGATCGTGCCCGTGGGCAGCGACAGCACCGACACCTCCCGCACGCCGAACGCGCGGCAGATGTAGGACACCGTATCCTCCACGCGCGTGGTCTCCGCGCCGCTCTCCAGCAGCAGCCGCCCTGCCAGCGCCGCCGCCTGGGCCGCCCGCGGCACAGACGCCGCGCCTTTCTCCTTCGCCAAAGGCCCCGCCCCCTTTCTTCGCTTTTCCAGTATACACCGCCGGACCGCGCGCTGCCAAGTCCCCGAAAATTTACGAAAAAAAGGTCTTGCAATCCGCGGCGGCCTGTGGTACACTAATATGCGTCATCCGGAGACGGAGGGCAGAAAAACCGAATACCTGGGGCATTAGCACAGTTGGTAGCGCGCAACGTTCGCAATGTTGAGGTCAGGGGTTCGAATCCCCTATGCTCCACCAAACCGGCGCCGCGATTTTGATAGGATCCATATCAAAATCGCGGCGCTTGTATTTTGCCCGAACGCCGCAGGGGACGGCGGGCGGATTGACAGCGAAGCGGCGGGCGTGGTATCCTGAGGGAAATATCAGCGCGTGTGCGCAGGAGGAAGAGGAAGGAATATGCCGCTGCAGATCGTGCGCGACGACATCACCAAAATGCGTGTGGACGCCATCGTCAACGCGGCGAACCCCTCCCTAATGGGGGGTGGCGGCGTGGACGGCAGCATCCACCGGGCGGCGGGGCCGAAGCTGCTCGAGGCCTGCATGGCGCTGGGCGGCTGCCCGACCGGCGGTGCCAAGATCACCAAGGGCTATGCCCTGCCCTGCCGGTATGTGATCCACGCCGTCGGGCCGCGCTGGCGCGGCGGCGGCCACGGCGAGCGCGAGGCGCTCGTCTCCTGCTATCGCGCCGCGCTGGCGCTGGCCCGCGAGCGCGGCTGCAGGACGGTGGCCTTTCCGCTCATCTCCTCGGGGATCTACGGCTATCCCAAGGAAGAGGCGCTGCAGGTCGCGGTCGAGACGATCGCCGCCTTCCTGCAGAAGAGCGAAATGACCGTCTACCTCGTCATATTCGACCGCGAGTCCTTCCGGATCGGCGCCGCGCGCTTTGCGGACATCGCCGCCTACATCGACGACCGCTACGCCGACGAGCGCATCTGGCGCGAGAGATTCCGGCAGGCCGAAGCCATGTGGGGCGAAGAGGCGCCGCTGAGCTGTGAACGGGCGCCCGGCCCTTCGTATGCGTCGTCCCGGGCGGATTCTCTTAACGAGGCTTTGCAGAGGCTGGACGAGAGCTTCTCCGAGATGCTGCTGCGCAAGATCGACGAAAAGGGCATGACCGACGCGCAGTGCTACAAGAAGGCGAACATCGACCGCAAGCTCTTCTCCAAGATCCGCTCCGACAAGCTGTACCGGCCCTCCAAGCCCACGGCCATCGCCTTTGCCGTCGCTCTGGAGCTGCCGCTGCGGGAAACGGAGGAGCTGCTGCGCAAGGCGGGCTTCGCGCTCTCCCATTCCAGCAAGTTCGACATCATCATCGAGTACTTCATCGCCCACGGCAACTACAACATCTATGAGATCAACGAGGCGCTGTTCGCCTTTGACCAGAGCCTTCTTGGCGCGTAAAAAAAGAAGGCGCGAAATGTCGCCTGGCGGGCGACCTTTCTATGCGCGGATGCCTCTATACTATGGCTGTGAGGGGGAAACCCCGAGCAGCCATATATTTTTAGGAGGGATACCGCGTGAAGAAGGATCTGACAGAGCTTGTGTTCCTGCTCGACCGCAGCGGCTCCATGCAGGGGCTGGAAAGCGACACCATCGGCGGCTTCAACGCCATGATCGACAAGCAGAAGCAGGAGAAGGGCGAGGCGCTCGTCTCCACCGTGCTCTTTGACCACGAGAGCCGGGTGCTCCACGACCGCCTGCGCCTGCGGGACGTGCCGCCCATGACGGAGCGGGACTACAGCGTGCGCGGCTGCACCGCCCTGCTGGACGCCATCGGCGGCGCGATCCGCCACATCGGCAACATCCACAAGTACGCCCGCCGGGAAGACGTGCCGGAGCACACGCTGTTCGTCATCACCACCGACGGCATGGAGAACGCCAGCCGCGCCTTCCGCCTCGACCAGGTGCGCCGCATGATCGAGCGCCGGAAAGAGGAGGACGGCTGGGAGTTCCTCTTCCTCGGCGCCAACATCGACGCGGCCGAGACCGCGCGGAGCTTCGGCATCGGCGCGGACCGGGCGGCCAACTACTGCCCCGACAACGCCGGCACGCGGCTCAACTACGAGGTGCTGGGCGAGGCCATCGCCGCGGTGCGCAGCAGCGCGCCGCTGGACGCGGGCTGGAAGGCCCGCATCGACGAGGACTTCGGCAGGCGCGG
>CALWKN010000010.1 GCA_944381265.1 uncultured Clostridia bacterium | reverse complement strand
CCGAGGACGTCGTGGACGCCCCACAGGGGCCCGAAGGGGCACCGCAGGCCGGAACCCCCGGGCAGCGTATGCTGCACGGGGGCGCAGTCGCCCCTTCATGCATCCCCCAGAGAACGACCCTACTTTTTCGACAGTCTGGGGGCGGCGCACCGGCGCCGCCCTTTTTTGAATTTTCGCCCCCCAAAGGAGTGTGTTTTTATGTCCAAACGGAAATGGGACGGGCCGCGACTGGCCTTTGTGTTCGTGTTCGTCTCGCTGCTGCTGGCGGCGGTCTATACGCTGGTGGTGCTGGTGCTGGCCCCGGCGCACGCGCAGGCGCGCTACGACCGCACAAAGAGCGACTATGTGCTGATGCTGCTGCAGTGCCTGCTGGGCCTTGCGGCGCTGCTGCTGCCGAACTTCCTGCAGAAGAAGCACCGCTTCGTCATCCCCTCGCGCATGCTGATCTTCTACGCGCTCTTCCTCTACGGCGCGATCTTCCTGGGCGAGGTGCTGGCCTTCTACTACCGCGTGCCGCACTGGGACACCATACTGCACACGCTCAGCGGCGCGATGCTGGGGGCGCTGGGCTTTTCGGTGCTGACGGTCTTAAACAAGACCGAGAACATACCGCTCAGCATGAGCCCGGCCTTTGTGGCGGTGTTCGCCTTCTGCTTTGCCGTGGCGCTGGGCGTGGTCTGGGAGATCTACGAGTACAGCGTGGACGCGCTCTTCCACACCAATATGCAGAAATACGCGCTGGAGGGCGGCGAGGCGCTGCAGGGCCAGGCCGCCCTCCGGGACACGATGGAGGATCTGATCGTCGACGCGCTGGGGGCGCTGGTGATGTCCGCGGCGGGGTACCTTTCGCTCAAACGCGGCACGGACTTTGTGCAGCGCCTGCTGCTGCGCCGCCACAGCGGACCTCAGCGCTGAAGCAGGCGGCGGGCGCGCTCCTCCGTGACGGCGTCCAGGCGCACGCGCACGCGGCAGCCGTCCGCGCCGTAGTCCTCGGAGAGCACCGCGCCGTACTTGTGCAGATAGGCGGTCACGTCGCCGCGGTCGTAGGGGATGAGGAACTCCGTCTCGCGGTGCAGCGCGTGCAGGCGCTTTTGCACGGCGGCGAGCAGCGCGGGCACGCCCTCGCCGGTCTTGGCGGAAAAGAGTATGACGTCGTCCCGCTCGGAGTCCACTTCGGGCGCCAGATCGTACTTGTTGTAGACGCGCAGCGCCGGTTTGTCGCCCGCGCCCAGGCTGCACAGCACCTCGTCCACCACGCGCGCCTGGTCGGCGAAGTTGGGATCGGAAACGTCCTGCACGATGAGCAGCAGGTCGGCGTAGAGCGCCTCCTCCAGCGTGGACTGGAAGGCGTCCACCAGATCGTGCGGCAGCTTGCTGATGAAGCCGACCGTGTCCACCAGCAGGCAGTCCAGCCCGCCGGGCAGGCGCACGCGCCGCGTCACCGGGTCGAGCGTGGCAAAGAGCTTGTCCTCGGCCAGCACGTTTGCGCCGGAGAGCAGGTTGAGCAGGGAGGACTTGCCGGCGTTGGTGTAGCCCACCAGCGCCACCACCGGCGCCTCGTTGCGCTCGCGCCTTTCGCGCCGCTGGCCGCGCTGGCGCTTGACCTCCTTGAGCTCCCGGGTGATGTCTGTGATGCGGCGGCGGATGCGGCGGCGGTCCACCTCCAGCTTCGTCTCGCCCGGGCCGCGCGTGCCGATGCCGCCGCCCAGGCGCGAGAGCGCCACGCCCAGGCCGCTTAGGCGCGGCAGCTGGTACTGCATCTGCGCCAGTTCCACCTGCAGCTTGCCTTCGCGCGTCTTGGCGCGCTGGGCGAAGATGTCCAGGATCAGCGCGGTGCGGTCCACCACGCGGCAGCCGACGATCTCCTCCAGGTTGCGCACCTGGGAGCCGCTCAATTCCTCGTCCACGATCACAAGGTCGATGTCCGCGCTGCCCACCAGCAGCGCGATCTCCTGCGCCTTGCCCGAGCCTATGTAGGTGGCGCTCTCGGCGCGGGAGCGGTTCTGGAACAGGCGCGCCACCACCACCGCGCCCGCCGTCTCGGCCAGGCGCTGCAGCTCCAGGAGCGTCGGCGCGTCCCCGCTGTCGCAAAGGCCCACCACCACGGCGCGCTCCTGGCGCTTTTCCGGCGGGGGGAGCGCGGCGCTGATGCGGGCGTCCGCCTCCTCGATCTGCTGCATCAGCCCGGCTTGGGGCACGCGGCCCGCCGGGAAGGGGCCGGCGAGCAGCAGCTTGTAGCGCCCTTCTTCCGTCGGCTCGTCCAGGAAGGCGGCCGAAAGGGCGCGGGCGCGGCCGTCCGCCGTGACGCCGATGGCGGCCATGGCGTCGAGCTTTAGGCGCTGCAGGGACTGCAGGTCCACCTCGGAGAGCGTGCTGTCCCCGCCGGGATGCGTGTGGATGCAGCGCACGCCGGACAGGCGCGTCAGCGACCGGCGGCGGTGCATCTCCGGCAGGCCGACGGTCTGCGCGTCGCCGACGCTGACGTCCAGCACGCTGCCGCCGCGGGAGAGGTAGACGGAGATCTCCCGGTTGAGCAGGGCGGTACAGCGCGCCATCTCCTGCATCAGCGCTTCCGGCACGAACACGTCCCGCCCGCACTCGATCTCCTGCATGGCCTCCATCTGCGCAAGCAGCGACTGACGGATGCCCTGGGTATTGCCGTTTATCATACATTGCCTCCATCAAACGGGGCGCCGGGACGCGGCCCCCGCCTTTTTTGCTATTATACACGAAAGCGCGCGGCAAGGAAAGCATCTGCGCCTTGCCGCGCGCGCTTGCCCATGCTACAATGGGAGCGCAAAACCGAAAGGGAGGAAACCCCATGCGCTCTCAAGCACGATCGCTTTCTCCGGAACAAAAGCGCCTGGACGCGGACCTGTGGATCCTCGCGCTGGTCACGTTTGGCGCCTTTCTCCTCTACACCGTGTTCTCCGGCCCCATGGAGGCCTTCGTCCTGGACGGCGCGCGCCCCCTTTTGCCCCGGCTGCTCCTCAACGCCGGCGTGCAGTTCGGCGTGGCGGGGCTGGGCAGCGTCATCGTCTGCATACGGCGGCGGGAGCGCCTTTCAAGATTCGGCCTGCGAAAGAAAGGCGCGCTTCCCGCCATACTCTGCACGCTGCTGTGCTTTGCGCCGAGCGTGCTCGTGCGCCTCGGGGCGGGGAAGATCGATGGGTACCGCCCTTTTGACATACTCATCGCGCGGGAGGTGCGCAGCATCGGTCTGCCCGGGTCGCTGCTTGGCATGGCGCTGATCGCCGTGGTCTGGGGCTTTTTTGAGGGCTGGAACTACGCCGTGATCTGCGACAGGATCGACGCGCGCTATCCGGCCAAACCGCGCTTCCTGAGCTTTGGCGCGCTCGTCTGCGCGGCGGTCTGCCTGCTGTTCCACCCGCTGGAGCTCTCCTTTTGGGGCCTGATGGAGAGCCTGACCACCTTCGCCGCGATATACGGGATGCTGCTGGTAAAGCGGGAGACGGGCAACGCCTGGGGGTGCGTGGCCGCCTTCTGCCTGATCTGGAACGCGCTGTGAGCAAAAACACATCCCCCGCTCCGAAAAAGGGCGGGGGATGCGGGTTTTTGGGGGTTATTTGATCTCGCTCACGGTGTTGATCCAGCCCATGGCGAGCAGCGCGCCGGTCTGGGTGTCCGTCACCGCCAGCAGGAAGGGGCGGTCGAACGTGAGCTCCACGCTCTCTTCCGAGGGCTCGGCCGCGACCGGCGTCCCGGCCTCGGCGACGTTGACGCCGCCCTCGCTGATCGTGAGGCTGGCCACGGAGAAGACGTCGTTGAGCGGCGTGGGCAGGACCAGGCTGTCGCTGAGCATGCCGGTAAAGTCCACGGTCTGGGCGCGCAGCGCGGTGCTAAGGCCCATGGTGGTGAGTATGTCGCGGTAGCTCTCGCCGGAGTTGACGGTGAAGGCGGGCAGGCTCAGGTGCACGGACTGGGCGGCGGGCGTCTCCGGCGCCAGCCAGGTGTCGGCGTACTGGGGGAAGGCCTCGTCAAAGGCCTGCTCGCCGCCCTCGCGCGGCAGGATCAGGCGCATCTCCATCCCGCCGCCGTTTAAGGGCAGGCTCACCATCTGCATGTACTCGTCCTCGGCATAGCCCAGGGTGAAGTCCCCCACCATCATGTCCGTCACGGTCAGGCCCGTCGGGCTCTCGAAGGAGGCGCGGACGGTGTTTGCCGGGTCAAAGGGCAGGTCGAAGGAGGCGCTGAGCGTAAAGGCGGAGAGCAGGTAGAGCGTGTCCGCCGCGGCGGTGGAGCTGAGGATCGTGGAGACGCGGCCGTCGGTCAGAAGCTCGGCGCAGGCGTTGAGCGCCTGGAAGGTGGCCTGGTCGGCGTAGTCCTGCGAGTAGGTGGTGATGCGAAGCGGCGTGGTCACGTTGTCGAGGAAGGACTCGGAAAAGCCCACCCGCCGCGTCAGGTGCAGGCTGTTGCCCAGGGTGAAGTGGGCGCTGTCCACGGTGGAGATCAGGTAGGACAGCGTCTGCACCGCGTCGGCGGGCTCGGTCTGGTAGCCCATCAGCAGGCGCAGCTCCTCCTCGGTGTCGCCCTCGGCGGCGGCGTAGAGCGCGGCCATGGAGACGTTGAAGGCCAGGGGCGAAAAGAGCGTGTTGCGGTCCGTGTAGGCGGTGCGCAGGTTCTGCATCAGCTGCAGGGAGAAGTCCTCCGTCTGCATCAGCGCGTCGGAGACGAGCGTGGGGTCAAAGGCGTCGGTGGGCGCGGGCACCGTGGGCGTGGGCGCGGCGGACGCGCCGGGAGAGGCGCTCTGCGCCCCCTCGTCGGGCGCGGGCGTCTCCTGCGCCGGGGACGCGGGCGAGGAGCAGGCCGAGACGGCCAGCAGGCAGAAGCAGAGCAGGCAGAGCAGGAATTTGCGGATCATGGCAGCCTCCAATTCTTTGTATGAAAAAGAGCGGACAAGACGGAAAAACGCGGCCCGCAGGGGAAGAGCGGGCATCTTCAAAGAGATAACGAGGCGGCGCGCGCCTTTGTTACCCGCGCAGGCGTTAGTTCAGCTCATCCATCGTCAGGCGGAAGGAGGGCAGGAACTCGGCAAGAAAGGCGCGTGCCTCCGGCAGGTCCATGGCCTCGATCTGGGAGAGTATGGACTCGCCCGCGCGCGTGAACTCGTCGTTGCCGGCGCGCAGCTCCTCCACGCACTTTACATAGGCGGAGATCTTGTCCGCCGCCTTGACGCGCTTCCACTCGGGATCTTCCTCCGGGCGCAGCAGCAGGGGCGCGTAGTCGCCCTGCAGATCCTCCGGCAGCATGGCGTGCAGCTTCTTTGCCGCCAGGCCCTCGATCTCCTTGTAGGCGGAGCGGATGCCGGGGTTGAAGTACTTGATGGGCGTGGCCAGGTCCCCGGTGATGACCTCCGGCGCCTCGTGGTAGAGGGCGAGCAGCGCCGCGCGCTGCGGGTCCGCGCCGCCACCGAAGCGCCGGTTGCGCAGCAGCGCCAGGGCGTGGGCGATCATGGCCACCTGCAGGGAGTGCTGGGCGATGTCCTCCTGCCAGGTGTTGCGCATCAGCGCCCAGCGCTTGATGTGCTTCATGCGGGACATATAGGCGAAAAAGTGACGCCGCACGGGGCAAGCCACCTCCCTTTTCGTGTTTTTTTGCGATTTTGCTCTTGACAAGCGAAGGAAAAGCGCGTATCCTCATCCTTGAAAAAGCTGGGGGAGCCCTCGGGCTGAGAGAAGCGCATCGCTTCAACCCTTTGAACCTGTGTAGTTAATCCTACCGTAGGGAAGCGCATAAGTCAAGGCCCGCGCGCTGGATTTGCGCGCCCTTTGCACAACGTGTACGCATCCCGTGTTCATCAGGCTGAGCACGGTTTTTTTACGCCCGTCTGCCGCCCGGCGAGAAGAGAGGAGTCCTTTCCCCATGGAAGAAATCTTCGGCAAGTTTCTGGAGATCCCGGCTGCCACCTGGATCGCGCTGGCGCTGATCGTGGCCTTCGGCGTGATCCTGGCCCTGGTCACCCCCAAGGTCAAGTGGAACGCCAAAATGCTCGCCACCGGCGCGCTGTGCATCGCCATCGGCTTCGTCCTTTCCTACATCCGCCTGGTGCACATGCCCCAGGGCGGCTCCATCACCCCGGCCTCCATGCTGCCGGTGATGATGTTCGCCTACGCCTACGGCTTTGGCCCCGGCATACTCTGCGGCGTGGCCTACGGCATTTTGCAGATGTTCCAGGATCCCTACATCGTCGGCTGGGTGCAGGCGGCGCTGGACTACATACTGCCCTTCGGCCTGCTGGCGCTGGTGGCGCTCTTCCGCAAGTGGAACTCGCCGCTCAACTTCTCCGTCGGCGTGATCGTGGCGGGCGTCGTGCGCGTGATCTGCCATGTGCTCTCCGGCGTGGTCTACTTTGCCGACTACGCGCCCGAGGGCATGGACCCGCTGGTCTATTCCCTGGGCTATAACCTCACAAGCGTCGGCGTGGACGCGCTCATCTGCGCGGTGATCGGCTTCATCCCGCCGGTGCGGCGCTTCGCCCGCAACCTCGGCGCGCGCGCCAAGGCCTGACGCGCCGCGCACGCGGCCTCCCTGCAACAAAAGAAGCGGGGAGGTCGTTTTTTTGCGCAAAGGCGGGGCCTGCGCCGCTTGAGCCGCCGCCGTGGATATGCTATAATAAACTGCTGACCTGTGCGTGCAGGCAGCGGGAAGGCGAGGATGTTCTTTGGAAGAAGCGAGTGTGCGCCGCCTCAACGGCCTGCAGTTGGCCTTCATCGGCGACACGGTTTATGATCTCTACGCGCGCGGCCGCGCGCTGGAGGAGCACGACGAGAGCGTGCGCCAGCTGCACAGGCGGGCGGTGGCGCGCGTCAACGCCGCGGCGCAGGCGCGCGCTTTTGCGGCGGTGGAGCCCCTGTTGAGCGAGGAGGAGGCGGACGTGGCCCGCCGCGGCCGCAACGCCCATTCCCGCCCGCCCAAGAACCAGGACCCCGGGGACTACGCCCGCGCCACCGCCCTGGAGGCGCTGGTGGGCTACCTGTATTTATTGGGAAGACATTCGCGGCTGGAGGAGCTCTTTGCCGCCATACGACGCACAGAGGAGGAACCCCCATGCCGGAAGTGAAACTGCACGTAACGCTCATCGCCCACACGCCGGAGCCGGAGAAAATCATCGCCATGGCCTCGCGCACCTGCTATTCCGCGCTGGACCTGGGCGGCCTGCGCGACCGGGCCGAGACCGCGGACAACGGCGCCTACATCCGGCGGGTGCTCGCCAGCGGCCACACCTCGGTGGTGGAGCACGCCTCCTTCACCTTCGGCATCGAGGGCGTCTCGCGCACGCTGCTGGCGCAGATCACGCGCCACCGCTTGGCCAGCTTCTCCGTGCAGAGCCAGCGCTACGTTTCGGTCGCCGGGAAGGAGCTCTTTGACTACGTCTGTCCGCCGCGCATCGCCGCGCTGGGCGAGGAGGCGCGGGCAAAGTACCGCGAGCAGATGCGGACCATGCAGCGCTGGTACGACGAGTGGAGCGGATCTTTGGGCGAAAACGCGGCGGAGGACGCGCGCTTCGTGCTGCCGGGCGCGGCGGCCACGCGCATCACCATGACGATGAACGCGCGGGAACTTTTGCACTTCTTCTCCCTGCGCATGTGCAACCGCGCACAGTGGGAGATCCGGGAGCTGGCCTGGCAGATGTATGCGCTGGCGGCGCCGCTGGCGCCGGCGGTGTTTGAACAGGCGGGCCCGGGCTGCGCGCGCGGGGCCTGCCCGGAGGGCAAGCGCAGCTGCGGCCGCGCCGAGGACGTGCGCGCGCGCCTTGCCAAGATGCGGGAAAGGGGGAAGGACGAATGACGGAGCGGAAGGAAACGCGGCGGATGCGCCGGGAAGAGACGCGGGAGGCGCCGGAGAACCTCATCGTCGGCCGCAACGCCGTGCGCGAGGCCCTGCGCGCCGGGCGGGAGATGGAAAAGCTGCTCGTGGCGCGGGGCGACCGCGGCGGGTCGCTGGCGGAGATCCTCGCCCTTGCCCGGGAAAAGGGCGTCGTGGTGCAGGAGGTGGACCGCCGCCGCCTGGACGAGATGGCGGAAAACCACCAGGGCGTGGCGGCGCTTGCGTCCATGCACGCCTACGCCAGCGTCGAGGAGATCCTGCAGAGCGCGCGGGAGAAGGGCGAGGCGCCCTTTGTCGTGGTGCTGGACGGCATCACCGACCCGCACAACCTGGGGGCCATCGTGCGCACGGCTGAGTGCATGGGCGCGCACGGCGTGATCATCCCGGAGCGGCGGGCCGTGGGGCTGACCCCGGCGGCGATGAAGGCCGCGGCCGGGGCGCTGGAGTGGGTGAAGGTGGCGCGGGTGACGAACCTGACGC
>CALWKN010000009.1 GCA_944381265.1 uncultured Clostridia bacterium | reverse complement strand
AACCTGTGCTGGGTGTCCGCCAGGGGGGACGTGCTCTTCCTCGATCTTGCGCTGGACACGCTGGACGAGCGCGAGGGCGTGCGCTGCGAGACCGACTACCGGAGCGAGCTGCAGGAGACGAAATACTTCTCCGAGTCGGTCTACTTCCTGGAGGGCGAGGAACTGTGCGCCCTGCTGGCGCGTCTGACGGAGCGAGAGGAACTGCCCGTCTTTTCGCGCGAGGACGTGGAGCGCATCGAGTACATTTACCGCTATTATTTTGAGAACAAGCCGATCGTGCTGAATGAGGAGCAAGAGGATCTGGTGCTGCGCATCTACGAGGCGGGGCTGGTGGAGCCCGGGCTGGAAAAGGTGAGCATACTCGGGGAGTGCCGCATCGTGCTCAAGGACGGGCGCGTGGTGCACGGGCTGCTGGAGGACGGGTTCCTCGGCCTGGAGAACACGCTGATGCTGATCCCCGAGGACCTGCAGGACGAGCTGAGCGACATGCTCTATGAATTCCGTCAGTTGAATGAAGAGTGGTTCGGCGACTGAGCCCCGCGCACTTTGCGCGCCTCTGCGGTGCAGGGGCGCGCCTTTCTTTCGTCGAACTATACAGGGAACAAGAAAGGAGGCGTGGGGAGATGACGGAGCTCTTTTCCGCGGCGACGCGGAGCTGGTTCGGGGAGGCCGTCGGCGCGCCGACGGCGGTGCAGGAGGAGGCCTGGCCGCGCATCGCGGCGGGGGAGGACGTGCTCGTCAGCGCGCCCACGGGCACGGGCAAGACGCTGGCGGCCTTTCTCTTCTTCCTGGACCGGCTGAAAGCGGAGGCGGCGCAGGGGACGCTGGGGGAGGAAGTGCGCCTGCTCTACATATCGCCGCTCAAGTCCCTGGCCGGTGACATACGCGAGAACCTGCAGCGGCCCAACGAGGGGATCCCCGGCCCGGCGCTGCGCCTTGCCCTGCGCACGGGCGACACGCCCGCCTCCGAGCGGGCGCGCATGCTGCGCAGGCCCCCGCACGTCCTCATGACCACGCCGGAGTCCCTGTACCTGCTTTTGACGTCGCCGCGCAGCCGGGCGCTGCTGCGCAGCGTGCAGGCGGTGATCGTGGACGAGGTGCACGCGCTGCTGAGCACCAAGCGGGGCGCGCATCTGCAGCTCTCCCTGGCGCGGCTGGACGCGCTCTGCGCGCATCGCGTGCAGCGCGTCGGCCTCTCGGCCACGGTGCAGCCTCTGCCCCTTGCGGCGGCCTGGCTGGCGCACCCCCGGCCCTGCGCCGTCGTCGCGCCGCCGCTGCAAAAGGACCGCGATCTGCGCGTGGAGTCGCCGCTGCCGGACCTGCGCCTTGTGCGCGGCACGGTGTGGACGGACCTCTGCGCCCGCGTCTACGAGCTCTGCCAGGGCGCGCGCACGGTGCTGGCCTTCGTAGAGGGGCGGCAGCAGGCCGAGCGCCTGGCCCACGGCGTCAACCAACTGGCGGGGGAGGGCTTTGCCCGCACGCACCACGGCTGCGTCTCCAAGGAGCAGCGGCAGGAGGCGGAGCGGCAGCTGCGCGAGGGCAAGCTGCGCCTGCTGTGCGCCACCTCCTCCATGGAGCTGGGGATCGACGTGGGGTATGTGGACCTGGTGGTGCAGATCGGCTGCCCGCGCACCGTCTCCGGCGCGCTGCAGCGCATGGGCCGGGCCGGGCACCGTCCGGGCGCGGTGAGCGTCATGCGCGTGCTGTGCAAGACCGACGCCGACGCGCTCTCCTGCGGCCTCACCGCCCGCGCCGCGCTGGAGGGGGAGATCGAGCCCGCCGAGCCGCCGGAGAACTGCCTGGACGTGCTTTCGCAGCACCTGATGTCCATGGCGGTGGACAGCGACTACAGCGTGGAGGAGGCGCTGCGCGTCGTCCGCGGCTGCTGGGCCTACCGCGACACCACAGAGACGGACGTGCGCGCCTGCCTTGCCATGCTCTCCGGGGACTATGAGCACGCGCAGGACCGCCCCGTCCGGCCGCGCCTGTTCTACGACCGCATACACGGCCGCGTGCGCGGCGACGCCTACACGCGGCTGCTTGCCTGCAGCGCGCCCGGGGCCATACCGGACCGCGGGCAGTACCTGGCGGTGCTGCCGGACGGCACGCGCCTGGGCGAACTGGACGAGGAGTTCGTCTACGAGGCGCGGGTGGGGGACGTCTTCCTGCTCGGGGCCTTTGCCTGGCGCATCGCGGAGATCGGGCGCGACCGCGTGGTGGTGGCGCCCGCCTCGCCCGCCGGGGCGCAGCCGCCCTTCTGGCGCGGGGAGGGCGCGGGGCGGGCCTATGCGGTGGCGCGGCGCTTCGGGGCGTACCTGGAGGAGATCGAGCGCGCCGAGCGCAAGGGGACGCTGCCCGCGGCCCTGCGCGCGCTGCACCTCGACGAGGACGCCGCCTCCGGCGCCGCCCGCTTTGTCCGCGCCCAGATGCAGGCGACGGGCTGTCTACCCACGCACCGCCGCATCGTCTGCGAGCACTTTGCCGACGAGGCGGGCAAGAGCCAGCTGATGGTGCACTCCCTCTTCGGGCGCCGGGTGAACCAGGCCCTGGCCCTGCTCTGCCGCCGCGCGGCCGCGCTGCAGACCGGGCAGGACGTGCTGGACTTTGCCGACGACGACGGCTTCCTGCTCTACGCCGTGGGCGGCGCGCCGCTGCCGGAGGGTCTTTTGCAGGGCATCCCGGCGGAAGAGGCGGCGCAGCGCGTGCGGGCGCTTCTTCCCGGCACGCCGCTCTTCTCCCTGAACTTCCGCTACGCCTGCGCCACCTCCCTGATGCTGGGCGCGCGCGGCGGCCGCCGCCAGCCGCTGTGGGTGCAGCGCCTGCGCGGGGAGGAGCAGCTCTCCGCCCTGGCCGGGACGCCCGAGCACCCGCTGATGCGCGAAGCCCGCCGCGCCAGCGAGCGGGACAATCTGGATCTGTCGGCGCTACAGGCGGTGCTGGCTGCCGTGCGCAGCGGCGAGATCGAGGTGCGGGAACTGCACGCCGACGCGCCCTCGCCCCTGGCGCTGCCCATGCGCCGCGCGGTGGAGGCCAAGCTGCTCTACGAATACGACAACATCCCCTCCGCCGCCGTGCGCGCGGCGGAGCGGGCGGCGCAGGCCCTGGAGGAAGGGGAGGGCCCGGCGCCGGACGAGGCGGCGCTGGCCCCCGCGCCCCGCCGCGCGCCGGAGAGCCCGGACCGCCTGCACAGCCTGCTCCTGATCGAGGGCGACCTCACCCCC
>CALWKN010000008.1 GCA_944381265.1 uncultured Clostridia bacterium | reverse complement strand
AGAAGCTGGAAGTTGGCCATCCAGTGGTCGATGCGCCCGCCGCCGGCGCCGACGAACACCACCTCGCCCGGCCGCTTCTCCAGGAGGAAGCGGGCGCAGGCCATGCCGTCGGTGTCGTCCTTGATGGCGGGGTAGACGATGTGGGGCAGGGCCTCCCGCTCCATGTAGGCCACGGCCGCGGGGCTCGCGGAGTCAAAGTCGCCTATGACCGCGTCCGGCCGCAGCTGCGCGCGCAGGCAGGCGTCCAGGCCGGAGTCGGCGCAGAGCACAAAGTCGCTCTCCTGCGCCATGCGCCTTAGGAACGCCGGGCTTGGGGCCGTCCCGCCCAGCACCACCAGCGCCCGCCTCACGCGTTTTCCCCCCGCAGGACCGCCATGGCCGCCGCCGCGTCCGCGGCGCGGAACAGCGCCGAGCCGGCCACAAGGACGTTGGCCCCGGCCGCGCGCAGCAGGGGCGCGGTCTGCGCCGCCACGCCGCCGTCCACCTCCAGGCGAATGGGGCGGTCGCCGAGCAGCGCCGCCGCCTCGCGCGTCTTTTCCACGGTGGCGGGGATGAGCTTCTGCCCGCCAAAGCCGGGGTTGACGGTCATGACGAGCAATAGGTCGATGTCGTCCAGCACATAGCGCACCGCGTCCAAAGGCGTTGCCGGGCAGAGCGCAAGGCCCGGACGCGCGCCAAGGTCGCGGATGTGGCGCAGCGCGCGCTGCAGATGCGGCGTGCACTCGGCGTGCACGGTGAGGAACGTCGCCCCGGCGCGCACGAAAACTTCCGCGTAGCGGTCGGGGTCCTCCACCATCAGGTGGACGTCCAGCGGCAGGCTGCAGACCTTGTGCACGGCGGCGATGACGTCGGCGCCGAAGGAGATGTTGGGCACGAAGCGGCCGTCCATGACGTCCATGTGCAGGAAGTCGGCTCCGGCCGCCTGCATGCGGCGGGCCTCCTCGCCCATGCGGGCAAAGTCCGAGGCGAGCATCGAGGCGGAGATCGCGGTCATATTCTCTTCCCCCATTTTGGTTTTATGGAAAATGTCTTCTTCGGGTGTTTTTACGCGTAGCGGTGGGTCCACTTGTCCTTGAGCTCCGCGTAGAGCGCGGCGTAGCGGGCGTGGCGCTCCGGGGCGATGTCGCCGCTTTCCACGGCGGCCTTGACGGCGCAGCCGGGCTCGGAGAGGTGGGCGCAGCCGTCGAAGCGGCAGCTGCCCTCGTAGGGCGCGAATTCGGGGTAAAACTGCCTGAGCTCATCCGGGTCCCCGCTCTCCAGCTCCAGGAGGCTGAAGCCGGGGGTGTCGGCCAGGTACCCTCCGCCCTCCAGCGGAAAGAGCTGCGCCTTGCGCGTGGTGTGGCGGCCGCGCTCGATGCGGCTGACGCCGCCCGTCTCCTGGCCAAGGCCCGGAAAGAGCGCGTTCATCAGGGAGGACTTTCCCACCGCCGACTGCCCGGCAAAGGCCACGATGCGCCCGCGCGCCGCCGCAAGCAGCGCCTCCGCCCCCTCGCCGCTGCAGGCGCAGGTGCAGAAGATGCGGCAGTCCGCGCCCCTGTACTGGCGGGCGATGGCGGCGGCCTGTTCCGGGTCCAGGTCCGTCTTGTTGATGATGAGCGCCGTCTCGATGCCGGCCTTGCGGGCGCGCACCAGCAGGCGGTCCACCAGCAGCAGGTCCGGCTGCGGCGCGGCGGCGGCGGCGGTGACAAAGAGCAGGTCGATATTGGCCACCGGCGGGCGCACAAGCTCGCTCTTCCGCGGCAGGATCTCCTCCAGAAAGCCCTCCTCCTCGGCCGGGCCGGGGGGCGCAAAGAGCACCTCGTCCCCCACCATGGGCGTCAGGCGCTGCTTGCGGAAGCGCCCGCGCGCGCGGCAGACAAAGCGCTGTCCCTCGCTCTCCACGGTGTAAAAGCTGCCAATGCCCTGCAGGATCCTGCCCTTCATGCCTTCTCTCCTCTCAAGCCGTACTTGCATACTCGCGTTTGCATTCCGTCCGGGGCGCTACTCCTCGCCCGTCTCCACAGTGAGCGTCACGGTGTCGCGCTCGGCCTCCTCGCCGTTGACGGTGACGATGAGCGTCTTTTCCCCCGCCGTCTCGCTCTCCAGGTTCAGTTCGACCTCCAGCGTGCCGCGGTCGCACTCCATGGTGCTGACCTCGCGGTAAAAGCCCTCCTCCTGCAGGTAGATGACCACGAGCGAGTTGTCCTCCTCGATCTCCATCTCCAGCGGGTAGGAGCCGGTGGCCATGATCAGCTCCCGCGCCACCCAGATCTCCACCTGGTCGCCGCTGCGCAGCTGCTCGCCCTCGCCCGGGTTCTGGGCAAAGACCGTGCCGGGGGCGACGCCCGTGGCGCTCTCCTCGTGGATGGCGCCGACGTTCAGGCCCGCCTGCGTAAGGCGCGCCTGCGCCTCTTCCAGGTCCAGGCCGATCAGCATCGGCACGCTGCGCAGCAACGGCGGGTCGCTGACGGTGAGATCCACGCTGGCGCCGTTTTGCAGCACCGTGCCGTCCATCGGGCTCTGGGCGATGACCGTGCCGGAGGGCTGGTCGCTGTCCTCGCGCGCGACCTCGCCCACGAGCAGGCCCAGGCGGCGCAGCGCCTTTTCCGCCTCCTCCAGCGTCAGCCCAAGGAGGTAAGGCGTCTCGGCGCGCTCCGGCCCGGCGCTGACGGTGACCACGACCGTGCCGCCGTCGCCCAGCGTCGCGCCGGACTCCGGCTCCTGGGTAAGGACCGTGCCCGGGGCCTCTTGGCTAAAGGCCGTGCCCGTCACCTGCAGCGCCAGGCCGAGATCCGCCAGTTCCGCCGCGGCGCTGTCCATGCTCTCGCCCAGCAGCTGGGGCACGTCCGTCATGGTCTGCTGCCGGTGGGCGATGCCTATGCGCAATAGCGCCACGGCAAGCACCCCCGCAAGCAGCAGGCACAGCGCGCTTAGCAGCAGGCGCACCGGGCGGATGCGCCCCTCCAGCACCTCGCGGGCGGAGGGCCGCTTGCGCTGCCGCTCCTCCGCCTGCTCCTCCTGCTGCGGGGCGCGGTCGCCGTCGACGAACCCGCCCTCGGGGTAGACCAGGGCCAGCGACAGATCGTCGTAGAAGTCGCGCGCGCTCTGGTAGCGGGCCTTTGGGTCCTTGCGGATGGCCTTGCGGATGATGTCGTCGAGCGCCGGGGTGACGGCGGGGTTGATCTCCCGCGGCGGCGTTGGGTCGGCGGTCATGTGCTGCAGGGCGATGGCGACCGGCGTGTCGCCGGAAAAGGGGAGCTTGGCGGTGACCATCTCGTAGAGCACAACGCCCAGGGAATAGAGGTCGCTCTGCGCCCCGGCCGGCTCGCCGCGCGCCTGCTCGGGGGAAAAGTAGTGCACAGACCCCAGGACCCCGTTTTCCCCGGAGCCTGTGATGGTCTGGGTGTCGCTGGTCTTGGCGATGCCAAAGTCGGCCAGCTTTGCCACGCCCTTGCGGTCCAGGAGGATGTTCTGGGGCTTGATGTCGCGGTGGATGATGTGCGCGTCGTGGGCGATCTGCAGGGCGGTGCAGATCTGGCGGGCGATGGTGATGGCGGTGTAGTTGTCCAGCGCGCCGTGCTCGCGGATGAGGGACTTGAGCGTCATGCCGTCGACGTACTCCATGACGATGAAGCGGGCGCCGTTCTGTTCGCCCACGTCGTAGATGTCGATCAGGTTTTCGTGGCTGACGGCGGAAGCGGCCTCGGCTTCCTTGCGGAAGCGGCGCACGAACTCGCGGTCCTGGTTGTACTGCTCGCGCAGGACCTTGACGGCCACGGTGCGGCCGCTGCGGAAGTCGTAGGCCTTGTAGACCACGGCCATGCCGCCCTTGCCGATCACCTCGCCCAGGAGGTAGCGGCCCTTCAGGCACGTGCCCTTCATCGCTCCGCCTCCCCTCCAAGGCGCGCGGCGATGACGGTGATGTTGTCCCGCCCGCCGCGGGAGAGCGCCAGGTCGATCAGGCGCGCGCAGGCCTCCTCCGGCGCGCTGCCGGCAAGGACTTTGCGCAATTCCGCCCGTTCCACGTAATTGCTCAGCCCGTCCGTGCAGAGCAGGAAGCGGTCGCCCGGGCGCGTGTCGATGTCCTGGGCGTCCACGGCGATCGTCTCGTCCGTGCCAAGGGCGCGGGTAATGACGTTGCGGTAGGGGTGCTCGCGCGCCTCCTCCTCGGTGATCTCGCCCCGGCGCAAAAGCTCCGCCACCAGGGAGTGGTCCTGCGTCACCTGGTAGATCTCCCCGCTGCGCATTAAATAGCAGCGGCTGTCGCCCACGTGCGCCAGCATCGCGTGCCCGCGCATGAAGTAGAGGAAGGTGAGCGTCGTGCCCATGCCGGAGCGGCTCATGTCCTCGTTGGCGGCGCGGTAGATGGCGCGGTTGGCCTGGCGCACCCAGGACACGGCGTTCTTGACCGAGATGTCGCGGCCGGCGGCCTTGCGGGCGCAGGCGCGGATGGTGCTGGCGGCCAGGGCGCTGGCCACCTCGCCCGCCTGGTGGCCGCCCATGCCGTCGGCGACCAGCGCCAGGTTGTCCCCTTCGGGCAGGAGGAAGCTGTCCTCGTTGATCGGGCGGACGTTGCCGCGGTCGGTGCGGCCGGCGATCTCAAGCGCAAGGCGCGTGGCTTTCATGGCAGCTTTCCCTCCTCCTGCAGGTGGCGGCGGCGCAGCTGGCCGCAGGCGCCCTGTATGTCGGCGCCCATCTCGCGGCGGCGGGTGACGGAGACGCCGCGCGCTTCCAGGCGCTTTTGGAAGGCCTCGATCCCCTTTTGCCCGGGCGCGGCAAGCTGACGCTCCGGCACGTCGTTCAAGGGGATGAGGTTGACGTGTACGAGCAGCCCGCGCGCAAGCTCCGCCAGGCGGTCGGCGTCCTCCAGCGCGGT
>CALWKN010000007.1 GCA_944381265.1 uncultured Clostridia bacterium | reverse complement strand
TGGCGCACCGCTCCGCCGTCAGGTCGTCCTGCGATCGGCGCTCGATGTCGCCGCCGTGGGCCAGCACCGCGGCAAAATGCGCCCGGATGTAGTCCGGGCTAAGGGATAAGCACACGCCGCGCGTCTGCGCGCGCGTCGCCGCGTCCAAATCGCGGCGAAAGTCCAGCGGCATATAGCAGCCCTCGATCACGAGGTTCTGCCCGTTCTCCGCGCAGACGCGCGCCATCTCCCGCGCGATGGGCCAGAGCAGGGAGGTCAGCGCCGCCTCGCCGCTCTGCGGGGTCAGAGGCGTCTGCCCGCTGCGGATGAGGCCCATCTTCAAGTGGTCCAAACTCAGATAGGGCCAGCCGCGCCGCGCCAGCAGGCGCTGGGCGAGCAGCGTCTTTCCCGTGTGCGAGGCGCCGGTGCACAGCACGATCACGCTTCCTTCCCCCTTTGGCGCTTTGGGGAAAAGGATTCGCCCCGGCGCGCGCGTTTTCCTGCCCGGCGCGCGAAAAAAGCGCCGAAGGAATCGCTTCCTCCGGCGCCGTATGCCGTTTTACTCGCCCCGCAGCTCCTTGAGACATTCGGGGGAGACGGCGAACTCCGGCATCCCCATGGAGCCGGGCGCCACGCTGTACTCGTCAAAGACCAGATACAGCGTCCCGTCCGCGCCCCAGTAGAAGTTCTGCTCCGGGTCGATGGCGTCAAACGCCTCCGGGAAGAACTCCTCTCCCGCCTCCAGGCGCGCCTGCATCTGCCGGCGCACCTCCTCCGAGAGGGCGGAGACGTAGTCCGTCCCCTCCGGGAAGAGGTCGGAGAGCTGCACGCGCTCGCCGGTCGCCTTGTCGATGTGGTAGAAGCGGGAGAAGTCCTCTGCCCCGCCCGCTGTGCGCGTAGCGTCGATGCGCAGCGTGAACCAGTCCGCCGTGTCGGTCACAACGGCGTAGCTGACGTCCAAAGAGCGCGCGCCCTCTTCCGCATCAAAGTCCTCCAGCAGCGCCGCCACATAGGCGTCCACCGCCTCGTTGACCGCCGCGCCGCCCTCGCCCTGGACCTCCGGCTCCTTGACGTGCAGCGCGTGCGCGTCGTCTCCTTCGTCCCACTCGCGTATGGTCACCACGCGCATGAGCTGTTCCAGTCCGGGCACGCGCTCCATGGCCTCCGCCACCTGCGGAAAGAGGTTGGGCAGCGCCAGGAACAGCGCCAGCGCCGCCGCGATCGCCGCAGCCGTCGCCCGCGGCCACAAACGCCGCCGCGACCGCGCCGGAAGGTCCTCCAGCGCGCGCCGAAGCGTGCGGCGGAACTCCTCCGGCACCGAACAGGGCTCGCTGTGCGCCCGTCTTCGCAAAGTCTCATCCCATGTATCCACGTCTCTTTTACACCCCTCCCTGTTGTTCGAGCAGGCGCCTGAGCCGCCCCCGCGCCCGGGAAAGCCGCGTCTTGACCGTTCCCTGCGTCACGCCCAATACCTCGCTGATGGCGCGTATGGACAGGTCTTCGTAGTAGAACAGCGTGACCACGGCCTTTTGCTCCTCGGGCAGGCGCTGCACCGCGTTCCACAGGCTCATGCGCTCCACGCAGTCGCTCTGCGGCGCGGCCAGCGTCTCCTCCACGGCCGCGATGTCCACCGTGGTCCGCCGCCGCCTGCAGACGTCATAGCAGGCGTTGACGGCGATGCGGAGCAGCCAGGGCTTGAACTTTTCGGGGTCGCGCAGCGTGTGCAGGCGGGCATAGGCCTGCGTCACCGCCTCCTGCACCGCGTCCTGGGCGTCCTGCTCACTGCGCAGTATGCTGCGCGCGGTGCGGTAGAGCGCGGGCTCCATCTCCAGCACCCGGGAAACGAAGCGCTCCTTGTCCATCTGCGCCATGCGCCGCTCTCCCCCTCTCTGTTTTCGAAATCGGGCCGGTTTCACTTCTATAGACGTGCCCGTCTTGGCAAAAGGTTACGCAAAGAAAAACGCCGGGCGGAAAAAGTTTCCGCCCGGCAAAGCGCCCGTCTTCTGCAACTTATGCCTCTTCCTCGAGGCGCACACCCTCCATCTCGGCGATGCAGCGCACCACCGCGTCCCGCGTGTTCTCGCCGATGACGCGGTCAGCCAGCGCGCGGATGCCGGGCGTTGCGTTGCCCACGGCCACGCGCAGGTCCGCGGCGGCAAAGAGCCCGGCGTCGTTGCCGTTGTCGCCAAAGGCCACGATCCGCCCGGCCCGCGTCAGGCGGCGCAGCTCCTCCACGCCCTCGCGCTTGGACACGGGCGTGACCTCGAGGAAACAGCCCTCGGCGCGGATGCCGTGGTAGAGGTAAGCGTAGGCCCCCGTCTTAAGCAGCTGCGGCAGCAAAAGCGAAAGCTGCTCCTCCGCCCCGCGCGCGGTGAGGTAGAAGGCCTTTTCGCCAAGGCGCTCCTCCAGGCGCTCCACCCGGCGAAAGCGCCCGTCGCCCGCGGCGCGCATGGCGGCGACATAGGCGTGCACGTTTTCGTCCGCCCCGCGCTCAAAGTAGACGCGCTGGGCGTCCGCGGCGTCCTGCGTGTAGAGCAGCGGGCAGAGCCCCGCGCCGCGGAAGACCGCAAGCGCTGCGCGCACCTGCGCCTGCGTCAGCGTCCGTTCCCAAAGGATCTTCCCGCTCTCCGCCTCGCGCACGCGCGCGCCGCCCAGCAGCACCAGCGGCGCGCGGAAAGGCGCGCCCTCCAGCACATGCAGCCCCTCCATCGCCCGGCCCGTGGCCACCGACACCGCCACCCCCGCGTCGTACAGGCGCCGCAGCGCCCGGGCGGAGAAGGGGGAGAGCCGCCCGCGCCCGTCCAGCAGCGTGCCGTCCAGATCGGTGAGATACAGCGTATCCATCAGCGCGCAAAGAGCAGGGACATCAGATCCGTCCCTTCCGCGAGGAAGCCGCCGGCCGCCCGGGCGCCTTCCTCGCTGTAGGGCTGGCCGCAGCCGCCGTCTTCGCGGCTGTCGTAGAGCAGGTAGGGCACGGGCGTGCCATCGTGGGTGCGGGTGGAGACGGGCGTGTAGTGGTCGGAGAGGAAGAGCAGGCGGTAGTCGCCAAGTTTTTTCAGTCCCTGCGTCAGGGGGACGAAGACCTCGCTGTCCAATAGCTCTATGGCGCGCACCTTCTCCCGGGCGTCGCCGGCGTGGCCGCACTCGTCCGGCGCCTCGACGTGCAGCGCGGCAAAGTCGTCCGTCTCCAGCGCCCGCAGCGCCGCGGCCACCTTCCCGGCGTAGTTGGTGTCGATCTCGCCCGTCGCGCCCGGCACGGGCGTGTGCTTTAGGCCCGCCAGCTCGGCAATGCCCGCCACCAGCGGCACGGCGGTGATGACGTCGCCCGAGTGCCCGTACTTTTCCGCAAACGGCGAGAGCGTCACCGCGCTGCCCTGGCCCCAGAACCAGAGGGAATTGGCCGCGGGCTTCCCGGCGGCGCGGCGCGCGGCGTTATGGGGGTGCGCCTTGAGGATCTCGTAGGAGGCGGCCATGATCCGGCGCAGCATCGCCGCGCCCTCGCCCTCGGGCAGATAGGCGGCAATGCCCCGGCCGAGTATGTCGTGCGGCGGGGTGGTCGTGAGCGCGGCGCTGCCGGTCCGCTTTACCGCGATGTGGCGGTAGGAGGGGTTGACGGTAAAGGTCATGCCGCATTCCTCCAGCAGCGCGGCAAAGCCGGGGTCCCGGAGCAGGTCGTGCATCAGCGTTTCCGCCTCTTCCCCTTCGATGGCGCCGCCGCTGTGGGAGATCATGTCCTGCGCCTCGTAAGGGCCGGGCTTTTCGCTCACCGCGCAGAGGTTGCAGCGGAAGGAGATGTTGCCCGGCTGCATCCTGACGCCGGAGCCCGCCGCCTCCAGAGGCGAGCGGCCGGTGTAGACCTTGCGCGGATCGTAGCCAAAGATGGAGAGTATGGCCGTGTCGCTGCCGGCGGGCACGCCCTCGGGCACGGTGCGCACGGTGGAAACCGTGCCCCGCTTCGCCAGATCGTCGATCACGGGCTTATGCGCGGCGGCAAGCGGCGTGCGTCCGCCCAGCGCCTCCACGGGGAAGTCGGCCATGCCGTCCCCGATGACGAGAACATACTTCATAAATTTTGCACTCCTCTTTGTGGTTTGCTCCGTTTTGTGGTAATATAGGGTATCATCGGCCGCCCGAAGCGGACAGCCCCGAAAATCACTCCGACAGGGAAAGTATAGCACACCTCTTTCCCCTTGTGGAATAGAAAGGACAAAAACCATGCAAAAAATCAACCTGGCCTACCGGCGCAAGGACGATCCCATCGACGGCGTGCTGCTGATCAAGACCGTGGACGTGCGCAAGTCCTCCAACGGCGGGCTGTACCTGGACATGACGGTCATGGACGCCACGGGCGAGATGAACGCCAAGTGCTGGAACTGGCAGGAGAACGCCCCCGTGCCCAAGGTCAATTCCCCCGTGCGCGTCAAGGCGCTGATCACGGAGTTCAACGGCAAATTGCAGATGCGCGTGGACCGCATACGCGAGGCGCGCGAGGAAGAAGTGGCCTGGAGCGACCTTGTGCCCACCGCGCCGCGCGCCCCGCAGGAGATGTACGAGGAGCTGGTCGCCTGCGCCCGCTCGCTGGAGAACCAGGAGCTCTCCCGCCTTGCCGTGGCGCTGCTGGTGGAAAAGAAGGAGCAGCTGCTCTTCTGGCCGGCGGCAGTGAGCTTCCACCACGCCGAGCGCTCGGGCCTTTTGCACCACACCACCACCATGCTGCGCGCGGCGCAGGCGCTTTTGCCCGTCTACCCCTACCTCAACCGCAGCCTGCTGCTGTGCGGCGTCATCGCCCACGATCTGTGCAAGATCGACGAGCTGAGCGCCGGAGAGCTTGGCATCGCCTCGGAATACACCAAGGCGGGCAACCTCGTGGGCCACATCGTGCAGGGCGTGGCGCACCTGCGCCAGATCGGCGCGCAGCTCGGCCTTTCGGAAGAAGTGCTGCTGCTCATGGAGCACATGCTCCTCTCCCACCACGAGCTGCCGGAGTACGGCTCGCCCAAGCCGCCGCTCTTCCCCGAGGCGCAGATGCTGCACATACTGGATATGCTGGACGCGCGTCTCTTCGCCATGCGCGAGGCGCTGCTCAGCACGCCCAAGGGCGCCTTCTCCGACCGCGTGCGCGCGCTGGACGGCCGCAAGCTCTACCACCCCGACCTGCCGGAGGAGAAATGAGCCCGTGAACGCCGCCGTTCAGCGTTTGGAGGCCGTGCCGGGCCGACGCGTCGTCGCCGTCTCCGACGTGCACGGCAACCTGCCCCTGCTCCGCGGCCTGCTGGGAACCGTCTCCCTCTGCAAGGAGGATCTCCTGCTGCTCGTGGGCGACATCGTGGAAAAGGGGCCGCAGAGCCTCGCGACGCTGCGCTACCTGCTGGACCTGCGCCGCCGCGTGCCCGTGGCCGGGGTGATCGGCAACTGCGACCTAAAGGTGCTGCGGGCGCTGGAGGAGGAGGACGCCTTTCGCTCCCTCCTCGCCCTGCGGCAGAGGCAGCAGGTTTCCGGCCTCCTGCAGGAGATGCTGGCGGAGCAGGGCCTTGCGCCCGGCGAGATAGAGGACGTTCGCCCGTGCCTCCGCCTGCTCAGCGAGCGCTACCGCGAGGAGCTGGCCTTCCTGCGCGGCCTGCCCACGGTGCTCTCCGCGCCGCACCACCTCTTCGTGCACGCGGGCCTGCCCACGGCGGACGAGACCGCCCTGCCCGCGTGCCCCGTCCGGTCCTGCGTCAAGCGGGACGCCTTCCTGGGCCAGGGGCTCGCCTTCCCCAAGTGGGTAGTGGTCGGCCACTGGCCGGTCTCTCTCTACCGGGAAGATCTTCCCAACCACAATCCCTTCGTCAGCCGGGAAACGCACATCCTCAGCATCGACGGCGGCAACGTGCTCAAGGAGGATGGCCAGCTCAACGCGCTGCTCCTGCCGGACTTAAGCCGCGAGGACTTCGCCTTTGCCGCCTATGACGGCCTGCCCCGGGCGCGCGTCCGGGACGCGCAGGCGGCAAGCGCCCGCTCCTTCTACCTGCGCTGGATCGACAACGCCGTGGACATCCTCTCGGAGACCGGCGATGTCGCGCGCATCCGCCACAAGCGCACCGGCTACGAGATGGACGTCCCGCGCAGCCTGCTCTTTTCCCGCGAACCGGATGCCCGCTGTCGGGACGTCACGGACTACCGCCTGCCCCTGCGCCCCGGGGACGTCGTCTCCGTGCTCGACCGCGAGCCCTGCTCCCTGGGCCGCCGCGTGAAGAAGGACGGCGTCGGCGGCTGGTATGCCGGCCGCCTGGACTTCCTGGACGAATGAGACGACGGGAGCCGCTCCCCCCTTTTCGCGGGAAGCGGCTCCCGTTTTTTGCCTCACAGCGCCTTGCGCAGGACCAGGGTGCCGTCTATCTCCCTGGCGATCTGCCGGAAGCCGGCCTTCTCGTACAGGCGCACCGGGCCGGCGTAGTCCCACTCGTAGCGCGTGTCGCGCATCTGGGGGTAGGCCTCCACCGCGGCGCAGCCCTCGGCGGCGGCGTCGGCGAGCACGCGCTGCAGCAGCGCCGTGGCCACGCCGCGGCCGCGCCACTCCGGCGCGATCTCGAAGCAGAGCACGGCCTTGCTCCGCGCCTCCTTCGGCGCGTGGCGGCAGGGGCCGACGCAGGGGTCCTCGGGCAGGTTGGCGCGGTCGCAGGCGTTGCACCAGCCGATGGCCTGTCCCCC
The DNA here is from genome assembly GCA_944381265.1 of uncultured Clostridia bacterium. GTDB lineage: Bacteria > Bacillota > Clostridia > Christensenellales > UBA1750 > Spyradocola. The sequence goes on along the minus strand of CALWKN010000007.1, from coordinate 568 downwards.
GGCGTAGGCGAGGTACCCGCGCAGCCGCCCCTCCCGGATCTGGCGCTCGGCCTCGCATCGGGCGGCGCGTCCCAGCTCCTCCGGCGCAAGGCCCGCATAGGCCGCCTCCGCCTCGGCCTTACTCGCCTGGAACATCTGGCAGTAGCAGCGGTAGGGCGAGTCGTCCGTAAAGGCGCGGTTCTCGAAAAAGTCGAAGTAGTCCGGGGCAAGCTCCGGCGTTAAAGCGCGGATCTCCAGCTCCATCGGCGTCTTTCCCCTTTCTTTAGAGCCCGTAGAGGGCGGTGTACTTCCGCGTCAGGTAGTCGGTGTAGAACTTGGGGTCAAAGTCCGCGCCGCAGGCGTTGCGCAGGAGCTGCGCCGGGGTCTTGACCTTGCCAAAGCGGTAGATCTTCTCCGTCAGCCAGGCGGTGATGGGCGCAAGGTCGCCTTCCTCGGTCAGGGTCTCCACGTCCAGGTCCTTCTTCATGGACTCCAGGATCTGCGCGCCGTAGGCGCTGCCGATGGCGTAGCTGGGGAAGTAGCCAAAGCTGCCGCCGGACCAGTGGCTGTCCTGCAAAACGCCGCGCGC
>CALWKN010000006.1 GCA_944381265.1 uncultured Clostridia bacterium | reverse complement strand
GACGAGCACGGCTGGGACGACAACGGCATCTTCAACTTCGAGGGCGGCTGCTACGCCAAGGTCATCAACCTGGACAAGGAGTCCGAGCCCGACATCTACAACGCCATCAAGCGCAACGCGCTGCTGGAGAACGTGACGCTGGACGAGAACGGCAAGATCGACTTTGCCGACAAGTCCGTCACCGAGAACACCCGCGTCTCTTACCCGATCACCCACATCGAGAAGATCGTGCGCCCGGTGTCCGCCGCTCCCGCCGCCAAGAACGTCATCTTCCTGTCGGCCGACGCCTTCGGCGTGCTGCCGCCGGTCTCCGTTCTGACTCCGGAGCAGACCCAGTACTACTTCCTCTCCGGCTTCACCGCCAAGCTCGCCGGCACGGAGCGCGGCATCACCGAGCCCACCCCGACCTTCTCCGCCTGCTTTGGCCAGGCGTTCCTGGAGCTGCCCCCGACCAAGTACGGTGAGGAGCTGGTCAAGCGCATGGAGGCCAACGGCGCCAAGGCGTACCTGGTCAACACCGGCTGGAACGGCACCGGCAAGCGCATCTCCATCAAGGACACCCGCGGCATCATCGACGCCATCCTCAGCGGCGCCATCCTGACCGCCCCCACCAAGAAGATCCCCTACTTCGACTTCGAGGTTCCCACCGAGCTGCCCGGCGTCGATCCCAAGATCCTCGACCCGCGCGACACCTACGCCGACGCCTCCGAGTGGGACGCCAAGGCGCAGGACCTCGCCTCCCGCTTCATCAAGAACTTCACCAAGTACGAGTCCAGCGAGGCGGGCAAGAAGCTGGTCGAGGCCGGCCCCAAGCTCTAAGAGACCTTTCTTTCGCACCTGAAAGAGGGGCGGCGCTTCGTGCGCCGTCCCTCTTTTTTCCTCAACGCAAAAGGAGGATCCGCCATGTTGTCCATCCGCGACTACCGAAAAGAGGACTTTCCCGGCATCGAGCGCGTCCACGACGAGGCGCGCAGGGAAGAGCTGCGCCTCGCCTCCCTGCCCGACGCCTTTTTGCCCCTGCGCATCGCCGCCGAGCGCGAGGACCTCTTTTCCTACCCCGGCCTGTTTGTGGCCGAGCTGGACGGCGAGATCGCGGGCTTTGCCGCCTGCACCGAGGAGGAACTCGCCTGGCTCTACGTCGATCCCGCCCGCTCCCGCCGCGGCGTCGGCACGGCCCTGGCCCGCCATGCCCTGCAGCGCTTCCCGGGCATCCGCTCCATCGAGGTGCTCGTCGGCAATGCCCCCGCCCGCGCGCTGTACGAAAAGCTCGGCTTCCATCTGAGCGCCACCGAGTCCGGCGCCATGCCCGGCAACGAGGCGTTCCGCGTGAGCGTCTGGCTCCTTGTCCGCGATTGAAGCGCTTCCCTTTTTTCCCTCCTTCTGCTACAATGGCAGCAAAGGAGGGATTTTTATGCCCGATCGCTTTGACGCCGTCCGCGCCGCCTACGAAGACAGCGGCCTGCCCGTGCGCTGCGAGACGCCCCTGTGCGGCGAGGAGACCGTTGCCTGCCGCGACGGCGTGCGCCTGCGCGTCTTCTGGTACCGCCCCACAGGGGAGGGCCCCTTTCCCGCCGTGGTCCAGCGCAGCTGCTACCCCGGCGGCGAGCCCGGGTACCGCCTGCACGGCGAAGAGCTGGCTCGGCGCGGCATCGCCTATCTCTGCCAGTTCTGCCGCGGCACCGGCGGCTCGGAAGGGGAGTGGGAGCCCAACGTCAACGAGCCCAAGGACGGCGCCGACTTCCTCCGCTGGGTGGAAAGCCTGCCCTGGGTAAAGAGCGTCGGCTACTGGGGCTGCTCGTACCTGGCCGCCACCGGCTGGCTCGTGGCGGACAGCCTCACGCCCAAGGTCAAGTCCATGCTGCTCACCCACTACGGCACGGAGCGCTTCACCTCCGCCTACTGCAGCGGCATGTTCCGCCACGACATACTCACCGCCTGGGCCATGGACAACGCCGGGCGCAGGATCGAGGCCGACTACCTCGCCTCCTGCCGCTACCGGCCGCAGCTCGAGGTGGACACCGCCCTCTGGGGCGGCAAGCTGCCCTGGTACCGCGACTGGATCTCCAGCCCCCGCCGCACCGATCCCTACTGGAACCAGGGCTTCTGGGCCTTCATGGCCGACGCGCCGCGCAAGCTGCGCCTGCCCGTGTGCATCGTCGAGGGCTGGTACGACCACCACCTGGGCAGCGCGCTGGAGACCTTCCGCAACCTCTCGCCCGAGGCCGCCGCCCACAGCACGCTGCTCGTCGGCTGCTGGAACCACGGCTTCGCCCCCTGCCTGGAGACAAAGCCCCAGGCGCATCTGGAGAACGACGAGACGCGCCAGATGCTCGCCTGGTTCCGCGAGACGCTGCTGGAGGAGAAGCTGCCGCCGCGCCGCGTGCGCTGGTATGTGATCGGCGAGGACGCCTGGCGCGAGGCCCCCGACCTGCCAAAGCCCCGCGCCGAGCTCGCCCTCTACCTCGACGCCGCGGCGCGCGCCCTGAAAGAGCCCGGCGCAGAGCCCGCCTGCCGCTCCTACGTTTACGACCCGGACGACCCCGTGCCCTCCCACGGCGCCGAGTCGCTGTTTGCCACATCCGCCGAAGTCGGCAGCCGCCGCCAGCCCGGCCCGGACTACCGGCCGGACGTGCTGAGCTTCCTCTCCGCGCCGCTGGAGGAGGACCTCTCGCTGCTGGGCGAGATCCGCGCCGAGCTCTTCGTCTCCAGCACCGCGCCGGACACCGCCTTCACCGCCAAACTCATGGAGGTCGCCCCCGACGGCACGACCTGCAACATCCGCGGCTCCATCGTCAGCCTGGCCTACGACAAGCCCTATACCCCGGGAGAAACGCGCAAGGTGACATTGCGCATGTGGGCCGTGGCCTGGCGCGTGGCGGCCGGATCGCGCCTGCGCCTGGACGTCTCCTCTTCCGACTTCCCCCAGTACGCCGCCCACAGCAACTACGCCGGCCTCTGGTCGGCAAAGACGCGCGCGCAGACCGCCGTGCAGACCGTGTTCACCGGGGAAAGCGCGCCTTCCCGGCTGCTCCTGCCGCTGGAGTAGCCGCCCGTCCTTTGGATTTCCCGCGTCGAAGCGCGGAGCGCAAAAGACCCAATATATAGGAGGGAAGAACCATGATCGCACTTTCCATGTCCCAGCTGCGCGACAAGATCTACGCCGCCTGGATCGGCAAGAACATCGGCGGCACTCTGGGCACGCCCTACGAGGGCACGCACGACCTGCTGGACATCCAGGGCTTTGCCTCCAAGGCGGGCGAGCCCCTGCCCAACGACGATCTGGACCTGCAGTTGGCCTGGCTGCGCGCCGTGGACGAGCTCGGCCCGCAGCGCGTCAACTCCAAGTCGCTCTCGGAGTACTGGCTCAGCTACGTCACCCCCAACTGGAACGAGTACGGCGTCTGCAAGGCCAACCTGCGCGCCGGGCTCCCCGCGCCCCTCTCCGGCTGGGTGAACAACGAGGAGTGGCGCAACTCCAACGGCGCCTGGATCCGCACCGAGGTCTGGGCCTGCCTCTATCCCGCCATGGTGGAGAGCGCCATCCGCTTTGCCTACGAGGACGCGAGCGTGGACCACGGCCTTGGCGAGGGCACCTGGGCCGCCATATTCGTCGCCGCCATGGAGAGCGCCGCCTTCGTCGTCTCCGACATCCGCACGCTCCTTCAGATCGGCCTTAGCAAGATCCCGGAGGACTGCCGCGTGGCCCGCAGCGCGCGCCTTGTGCAGGAGAAGTTCGACGCGGGCGCGCCCTGGCAGGAGACGCGGCAGGCGCTGATCGAGGACAGCCGCGACCTCGGCTGGTTCCAGGCCCCGGCCAACGTCGGCTTCGTGGTCCTCGGCCTGCTCTACGGGGAAGGGGACTTCAAGCGCTCGCTGCTGCTGGCCGTGGACTGCGGCGACGACACGGACTGCACTGGCGCAACGCTCGGCGCGTTGCTCGGCATCCGCGGCGGCCTTGCCGCCATCCCTGCGGACTGGCGCGCCTACATAGGCGACGGCATCAAGAGCATCTGCCTGACCAACGGCCACGGCGCCTTCCCCACGGACTGCGCCATGCTCACGGACTGCATCTGCAACCTCCTGCCCGTGACAATGCGCACGCCGCACGCAAGCCTTCTGCGCGGAGAGAGGGGAGAGGTGGTCCTCGCCGAAGAGATGGACCTGCGCGCGGTCGACCCGGAGCGCTTCTTCGGCCGCGACTTTGCCGAGAGCCTGGCCCGCCGCAAGCCCAACTCCTTCACCGCCGAGGGGCTCTATGTCGACGCCCTCGTCGAGTACGCCGACGAGCCGCGCATCCAGCCCGGCGGCACGCTCGCCTTCCGCCTAACGCTCACCCCGCACACGCTGCCGGAGCAGAAGAACTTCCGCCTGCGCTTCCATGCGCCCGAGGGCTGGCGCGTGGACGGCCCGCGCAGCCTGTTCACCGCCGCGCCCGGCTCCCGCTGCACCGGGCACGCCGCCGCCGACTTTACCCTTGTCGCCGGAGACAGCGTCCCGCCCCTTGCCCGCGTGCTGCTGGAGATCGAAAGCCCCGGCCGCCCCGCCCCCCTGCTCGTCGCCCTCCCCTTCCTCGGCTGACCTTTCGCGCGGCAAAAACGCCAGCGCCTGCTTGACAAGGGGGGGATGTGTGATATAAATTCGTAAACCACAAAAAAGGACGGGGAAAACACATGCGCGACCTCCTCTGGCTGTCCTCCTGCTGCCGCGGCCGCCGCCTGCGGCTGGCGCTGCAGCTCCTGTGCGCGGGCGCGCTGGCGCTGCTCAACGTGGGCAATGCCTTCTGCCTGCAGTCCTTCATCAGCATCGGCGCCGGGGAGAGCGACGCGCCGCTGCTCGCCGTCATACTGCTGA
>CALWKN010000005.1 GCA_944381265.1 uncultured Clostridia bacterium | reverse complement strand
GCAGAGGCTGGAGCACTGGTGTCTGACGCTGCAGAAGGATCTTTACCGGCCCCTGGGGCCCATCGAGGTGGAGGGGTTTTTGACGACGGAGCAGCTGGCGCCGGAAAAGGCGGCGCGCTGCGCGGCGTTCCGGCCCATGCCGGCGGGGATGCGCTGGGGCGGGAGCTATGAATACTGCTGGATGCGCGGGCGCGTGGTGCTGCCGGAAGAGGCGCGGGGCCGGCGCATCGCCATGGACCTGTGCACGGGCGGCGAGACGACGGTGTTCGTGGACGGCAAGTCCTTTGGCACCTATCGCGCCGGCTGGGTGAGCGTGCCGCACCACTTCATCGAGGACAACGTGCTCACGCGCTGCGGCGAGCCGGGGCGGGCCTACGATCTGCTGTTGGAGGCCTATGCCGGGCACTTTTACCCGGAGAGCCCCTTGGGCGGCTGCGCCACCGGGCCGGTTCTGCCGGGGAGCTATCAGGACCCGAAGGTGGAGGGTGAGCGCGCCCAGCTGGGGAACATGACCTACGGCATCTGGAACGAGGACGCCTATCAGCTCTACATGGATCTGGAGACGCTGCATCTGCTGGGCGAGGAAGTCGACCCCGAGAGCCTGCGCGCGGAGAAGATCGCGGACGCGCTGGAGCGGGCGACGCTGGTGATCGACTTTGAGCAGGACGAGGAGGGGCGCAGCGCCAGCTACCGCGCGGCGCGCGAGATCCTGCGCCCGGCGCTGGAGGCGCGCAACGGCTCGACCGCGCCGGTGTTCTACGCCATCGGCAACGCGCACCTGGATCTGGCCTGGCTGTGGCCGATGGAAGAGACCTACCGCAAGACCTCGCGCACGTTTGCGGCGCAGCTGCGGCTGCTGGAGGAGTACCCGGAGTACAAGTACCTGCAGAGCCAGCCGGCGGCCTATGAGATGTGCCGCAAGTACTACCCGGAGCTGTACGAGCGGATCCTCGCCGCGGTGCGCGAGGGGCGCTGGATCGCCGAGGGCGCGATGTGGGTGGAGCCGGACACGAACATGACCTCCGGCGAGTCGCTGGTGCGCCAGCTCCTGCACGGCAAGCGGTATTTCAAGGAGAAGCTGGGCGTGGACTCGGTGGTGCTGTGGCTGCCGGACACCTTCGGCTACTCGGCGGCGCTGCCGCAGATCCTCAACGGCTGCGGGGTCAAGTACCTGGTGACGCAGAAGATCTTCTGGTCCTACAACGAGGGCGACCGCTTCCCCTACCACTACTTCACCTGGCAGGGCGCGGACGGCTCCAAGATCGAGACGTTCCTGCCCACCAGCTACACCTACCGCACGGACCCGGGCGAGATCTCCCAGGCCTGGAAGAAGCGCGTGCAGAAGCGCGACCTGGACGCCTTCCTGCTGCCCTACGGCTACGGCGATGGCGGCGGCGGGCCCTCGCGCGACTACGTGGAGTTCCTGCGGCGCGAGGAGGACCTGGAGGGGCTGCCGCGCGTGCGCAGCGCCGGGCCGGTGGAGTTCTTCCACGACATGGAGGAAGCCGGCGGGCCGAAGCACACCTATGTGGGCGAGCTGTACTTCTCCGCGCACCGCGGCGTCTACACCTCGCAGGCGGCGATCAAGCGCGGCAACCGCAAGAGCGAGCTGGCGCTGCGCGAGGCGGAGTTCCTGGGGGCGATGGCCTCGCTCCTGCGGCCGCAGTACCGCTATCCGCTGGAGGCGATGGACGCGGCCTGGAAGCTGCTGCTGCTCAACCAGTTCCACGACATACTGCCCGGCTCCTCCATCGCCAAGGTGTACGAAAAGGCGCGCGCCGACCACGCCAAGGTCATAGAGACGGCGGAGGGCGCGGCGGACGATGCGCGCAAGGCACTGTCCAACGGGGAGGGGTACACGGTGTTCAACTCCCTGTCCTTTGCCCGCAAGGGCGTTGTGACGCTGCCGGACTGCTTTGCCGATGGAGCGCGCGCGGCAAACGGCAAAGTCGTCGCGGCGAAGAAGACGCCCGCCGGGGTGCTGGCGGAAGTGGAGGTGCCGGCGCTGGGCGCGCTGACGCTCTACCCGCAGAAGCTGGACATCGAAGCGCCCACGGCGCGGGCCTATCTGACGGATGGCGGCGCGGTGCTGGAGAACGGGCGCGTGCGCGCGGTGTGCAATGCCCGCGGCGAGGTCGTCTCCTTCGTGGACAAGGCGACGCAGCGCGAGTTCGCCGCCGGGCCGATGAACAAACTGCTGGCCTTTAAGGACGTGCCGCGGCTGTTTGACGCCTGGGACATCGACTCCAACTACGCCCTCTCCCCCGTCGCGCTGGACGAGCCCGCGACGCTGACGGTCGCAGAGAGCGACGGGCCGCGGGCGGTGCTGCGCCTGGAGCGGCAGGTGATGCACTCGCATCTTTGCCAGGACATCGTGCTCACCGCCTCCGGCATCCGGCTGGACTTTGTCACCACGGTGGACTGGCAGGAGCTGCACCGGCTGCTGAAGGTGGAGTTCCCGGTGGCGGTGGACGCCGCGGAGGGGATCAACGAGATCCAGTACGGCTATCTCAAGCGGCCGACGCACCGCTCCCGCCTCTACGACAGCGACCGCTTCGAGGTCTGCAACCAGCGCTACAGCGCGCTGTGCGACGAGAGCCACGGCGCGGCGGTGCTCAACGACTGTAAGTACGGCATCAGCATGAACGGCAACGCGCTGCAGCTGACGCTGCTGCGGGCATCGGCCTCGCCGGAGATGCGCGCGGACAACGGCGTACACCGCTTCACCTACGCCTTCTGCGGCTGGGAAGGCCCGTTCCTCTCCAGCCCCGTGGTGCGCGAGGCCTACGACCTGAACGTGCCGCTCACGACGGAGCTCGGCGCCTGCGGCGACCTGCCCGAGCTTTTGACGCTGTCGGCGGAGAACGTGTTCGTGGACGCCGTCAAGCCCGTCGAGGACGGCAGCGGCGACCTGATCCTGCGCCTGTACGAGGCCAAGCGCGCGGACACGAACTGCGAGGTCGCGCTGCGCCTGCCCTTTGCCGCGGCGCAGCTGTGCGACATGCTGGAGAACGCGCAGCAGGAGCTGCCCCTGGACGGCGGCAAACTGCAGCTGCACTTCCATCCCTTTGAGGTCAAGACGCTGCGCCTGCGCGCCCGCTAAAGCCCATAAAGCGCCCGGAGATCCGTGCTGCGGATCTCCGGGCGCCGAGCGTGTCGACAAAGTCGACACGCTTCGAAAAAATGCAATTTTGCATTTTTTCGAGTGACATCCGGCGCGCCGCGCGCTGCGCGCACAACGCACCGGATACCGGAAAGCGGGCCTTCGGCCCGCCT
>CALWKN010000004.1 GCA_944381265.1 uncultured Clostridia bacterium | reverse complement strand
CGCCGCTAGAATCACTTCCGTGCAAGCACTTCCATGATCCCCGCTCGACTTGCATGTGTTAGGCACGCCGCCAGCGTTTGTCCTGAGCCAGGATCAAACTCTCAAATTTGATCTATTCGCTCAGCTTTCTCGCTGTGCTTTCTTCGCTTGTTGTCCGTCTTGGAATCGACTTCGCTTATCCGAGATACTCAAGCTTCACGGCCAAAACCGCAATCTCTTTCTCTCTTGCCTTGTCTTTTTCCTCTTATGTATCGTTTTCAAGGTTCCCCGCCGTCAGTTCGTATCTCTCGCTGACAGCTTAGTTATAATACCACACCCTCCTTTCCCTGTCAACACCTTTTTCAAAAAAATCTGCCAAAAAGTCAAAAGAATTTCCGGATCCGAACGATCCGGAAATTCTTTTGCGCATCATCCCGGGAGTACAGCGGATATCTCCGTTTTAGTCCATGTTATCGTTCATGAATTTGACCGCGGCGTCGAGCAGATCCTGCGTAAGTTTGCCGGAGGCCTCGTGGCTTTCCGCCACGGCGTTGACGTAGACCTTGACCTTGGGCTCGGTGCCGGAGGGGCGGATGCAGACCCAGGCGCCGCCCTCGAGCTCATAGAAGAGCACATCGGAGGCGGGGTAGTCGAGCTTTTCCTCGGCGCCGCCGGCCACGCGCACGCCCTTCTTGTAATCGCGCACGGCAACGACCTTCCTGGCGGCAAAGTCGGCGGGCGCGGCGGCGCGCAGGTTGGCCATGAGCGTGACCATCTTGGCCAGGCCGTCCTTGCCCTCCAGGGCGAAGGAGGTGACCTTCTCGCTGTAATAGCCGTACTTTTCGTAGAGCGCCATCAGGCCCTCGTACAGCGTCATGCCCTGCTTCTTGTACCAGGCCGCGGTTTCGGCCAGCAGCATGGAGGCGATGACGGCGTCCTTGTCGCGCACGAAGGTGCCGGCCAGGAACCCGTAGCTCTCCTCAAAGCCGAAGAGGAACTCGTGCGAGCCGGTGTCCTCGAACTGCTGGATCTTCTCGGCGATGAACTTAAAGCCGGTGAGCACGTCGAAGGTTTCGACGCCAAATGCCTTGGCGATGGCCTTGGCCATGTCGGTGGAGACGATGGACTTTACCAGCGCGCCGTTCTTGGGCAGCGTGCCGGCGGCTTTGCGGCCGGAGAGCACGTAATTTGCCAGTATGCAGCCGATCTGGTTGCCGGTGAGCACGATGAAGCTGCCGTCGCCGGCGCGCACAAGGCACCCCAGGCGGTCGCAGTCGGGGTCGGTGGCGAAGATGACGTCGGCATTCTCCTTGACGGCCAGCGCCCGCGCCAGGTCAAAGGCGGAGTAGTTCTCCGGATTGGGGGCGGCGCCCACGGTGGTGAAGTCCGGGTCGGGCTTCTCCTGCTCGGGGACGACGAACACGTTTTCAAAGCCGACTTCCTTGAGGATGCGGCGCACGGGCACGTTGCCGGAGCCGTTCAAGGGCGAGTAGACGATGCGCATGGTCTTGCCCATCTCGCGGCAGAGCTCGGGCTGCACGCAGAGCGCGCGCACGCGGGAGATGTAGACGTCGTCCACGTCCTTGCCGATGATCGTCAGGAGCCCGGCGTCCTTGGCCGCCTGCTCGTCCATGGTCTTGGCGGAGGTGTAGTCCAGCTTGTCTATATAGGAAAGGACTTCGGAGGCGCGCTCCGGCGGCAGCTGGCCGCCGTCCTCCCAGTAGACCTTGTAGCCGTTGTAGATCTTGGGGTTGTGGCTGGCGGTGATGACGATGCCGGCGATGCAGTGCAGCTGGCGCACGGTGAAGGAGAGCACGGGCACGGGGCGCAGGCTCTCATAGAGGTAGACCTTGATGCCGTTGGCGCAGAGGACCTTGGCCGACTCCAGCGCGAACTCCGGCGAGAAGCGGCGCGAGTCGTAGGCGATGGCCACGCCGCGCTCCGGACCGCCGGGGACCTTCTCGATGAAGTTGGCCAGGCCCTGCGTGGCGCGGCGCACGTTGTAGACGTTCATGCGGTTGGTGCCGTAGCCGATGACGCCGCGCATGCCGGCGGTGCCGAACTCCAGCCCGCGGTAGAAGCGGTCTTCGATCTCCTTGTCGTCGCCCGCGATGGCGGAAAGCTCTTTGACCAGGGCCTCGTCCTGGGCGAAGTCCTTGAGCCACTTTTCGTACATTTGCCGTGCATCCATGGGAACTCTCCTCCTCTTTCCTGTTTCCACCCTATATGTGCTCGATCCGCGCGCCTTCTTAGGCCGTTGCCTCCAGCAGCTGCTGCAGATCGTACAGGTGCTTCTTTTCCTCCTCGATGATGGCGGTGAGCGTGCGCTTGCAGGCCTCGTTCTTCGTCTTGAGCAGCATCTCCATGTAGAACAGGAGGCTGTCCTTTTCCGAACCGATGGCGTAGAGCAGCACGTCGCGCACCGTCTCCAGGCGGCGGTTCATCAGCGAAGCCAGCACGCCGCCGGGGAACACCACCTCCGCCGCGATGGCGGAGAGAAAGGCGTTGGCTTCGGCGTCATAGGTCTCCTCCTCGTCCTCGGGGAGGGCGGCGCGCATCTGCGCAAAGCGGGCGGCGTGCGTCTCCTCCTGCGCGCGCAGCATCTCCATCAGCGCCTGGGCCGGGCCGCCGCGCGCCACGCCCAGGGCCATGCGGTAAAACCGCTCGCCCTTGCGCTCGATCTCCTCGGCAATGCGCAGGGCTTCGCGGTCCGAAAATTCGTGTACGAGCATATCATCCCTCCGTCTGTGTCCGGGCTGTTTCTTCCCTTCTAATGGTACACATTTTTAACACAAATTGCAAGTACAATTCCGCGCCCGAAAAGGCCGCCCTCACCTTTTTCTCCCGCGCTCCATAGGCTATAGCAGCGAAAGGAGGTCCTTCCCATGACGAACCCGCCAAAGACTGCCACCTACCTGCTGCCGCGCGTGCACGACATCGTGCGCCTGCGCCTGCGCGACTGCCGCGCCCCGCTGCTCACGGCGGAACCCCTTCCCTCCGGCTTCCAGTTCGAGGGCGGGCGCCTGTGCGGCGCCCCGGCGCTGCAGGACGTCTGCCTCTCCCCCTCCGGCTGCGGCGCCTGCCTGCGCGGCCAGCTCTGCCTGCCGCTGTGCCTGTGCCTTATCTGCGACTGCAGCCGCCGCGAGATCTTCGGCAGCGTGCGCCTGCCCATCGAAGCGGCGCTGCGCGCCTCGCCCTGCGCGCCGCTGCAGTTCGTGGCCCAGGCGGACGTCTCCTTACGCGACGCGCAGCCGCTGGACGGCTGCCTGTGCGTGTGCTTCGACCTGATGCTCACGCTCTACGCCGCCTGCCTCTGCCCCGCGCAGCTGCCCGCGGCCTGTCCCCCGCCCTGCTGCGCGCCGGACTGCGCCCCCTTTTTCGACCTGCCCCTCTTCCCGGAGCTGCGCCCGCCGCGGCGCTGAAAAAAGAGCCGCGCGCCGGGCAAAGGCGGCGAAAATCCCGGCCGCGCGCGCATTGACGGCCGCGGGGCAAAGGTGATACACTATCGTAAGTACATAAGGGAGGGAATGCCATGTCTTTAACCCAAGAAGAGATGAAGGTTCTGGAGCTCCTCTACGAGGACGCGCGCGTCACGCCGGCCGCGGCGGCCGTCATGCTCGGCATGCAGGAGGAAGAGGTCCGCGCCGCCATCGAGAAGCTCGAGCAGGAGCGCGTCATCGTCGGCTATCCGGCCCTTGTCAACTGGGACAAGACCCCCATCGAGAAGGTCAAGGCCGTCATCGAGGTCAAGGTCACGCCCCAGCGCGACATGGGCTTTGACGCCATAGCCGCGCGCATCTACCGCTTTGACGAGGTCACGGCCGTGTACCTGATGAGCGGCGCCTATGACCTGATGCTCGAGGTGCAGGCGGAGAACCTGCGCACGCTGGCCAGCTTCGTCTCCCAGAAGCTCGCCACCATCGACAACGTGCTCTCCACCGCCACGCACTTTGTCCTGAAGAAGTACAAGGTGGACGGCGTCATACTCGAAGAAGAACACGCAGACCACAGACTGGCGGTGACGCCGTGAACTACGATCAGATCGTCAACCGCACGGTGCGGGACATACCGCCCAGCGGCATACGCAAGTTTTTTGACATCGTCTCCACGATGAAGGACGCCATCTCCCTGGGCGTGGGCGACCCGGTCTTCGTCACCCCCTGGAACATCTGCGAGTCCGCCATCTACTCCATCGAGCACGGGCAGACGCACTACACCTCCAACTGGGGCACCATCGAGCTGCGCCGGGAGATCGCCGACTACCTGCGCCTGCGCTGCGGCGTTTCCTACGACCCCGCAAGCGAAGTCCTCGTCACCGTCGGCGCCTCCGAGGGCATCGACCTTGCGCTGCGCGCGCTCGTCGAGCCGGGGGACGAGGTGCTGGTGCCCGACCCCTCCTACGTCTCCTACGCGCCCTGCGTGCGCCTGGCCGGAGGCGTGGCCGTGGGCGTGCCCACGGACGCCGCGCGCGGCTTCCGCCTCACGGGCGAGGAGATCCGCGCCCGCCTGACGCCGCGCACCAAGGCGCTGATCCTGCCCTATCCCAACAACCCCACCGGCGCCATCATGGAGCGCGCCGACCTGGAGGACGTCGCTTCCGCCCTTGTCGGCACCGACGTCATCGTCATCTCCGACGAGATCTACTCCGAGCTCACCTACGGCGGCCGCGCGCACGTCTCCTTTGCTTCCATTCCCGGCATGTTCGAGCGCACGATCACGCTCAACGGCTTCTCCAAGGCCTTTGCCATGACCGGTTGGCGCATGGGCTATGCCTGCGCGCCGGCGTATCTTGCCAAGCTCCTGTGCAAGATCCACCAGTTCACCGCACTGTGCGCGCCCGTGCAGGGCCAGGCCGCGGCGCTGGAGGCCCTGCGCAGCGGCAAGGAGAACCACTACGCCGCCGTCGTCCACATGCGCGAGGTCTACGACCGCCGCCGCCGCATACTGGTCAGCGCCTTCAACCGCATGGGACTGCCCTGCTTCGAGCCCCTGGGCGCGTTCTACGCCTTCCCCAGCATCGCTTCCACCGGCATGAACAGCGACGAGTTCTGCGAGAAGCTCCTTCGCGAGCAGAAGGTCGCCGCCGTCCCCGGCACGGCCTTCGGCCCCAGCGGCGAGGGGCACATCCGCTGCTCCTACGCCACCTCCACCGAGAAGATCGAGGAGGCTGTGCGCCGCATCGAGGTCTTCGTGCGCGCGCACCGAAAGGAGTAAGGCCATGCAGCAGGATCCGCGGCGCATCTACGTCAACCGCGCCCGCCCCTACGTCACCTACGCCCTGATCGGCGTCAATGTGGCGATCTTTCTCCTGGAGCTCTTCTGGCAGTTCGTACTGGGCCGCTCCTACGGCGAGACGGTGCTTGTGCTGGGCTCCAAGGCGAACCTGCTCGTCACCTCCGGGCAGTACTGGCGGCTGCTGACCGCCTGTTTCCTGCACGCCAACTTCACGCACCTGCTCTCCAACCTGATCGGCCTGTACTTCTGGGGCCCGCACGCGGAGCTCCTGCTCGGGCGGACGCGCTATCTCGTCGTGTACTTGGCTTCCGGGCTCTTCGGCTCGCTGCTGTCCTACGCCATTTCCGACCCGCTGTCCTCGTCCGTCGGCGCTTCGGGCGCGATCTTCGGCATATTCGGCGTGCTGCTCTACTTCCGCACGCGGCATAAGCAGGTGTTCGACCAGGTCTTCGGCATGCAGGCCGTGGCCTTCATCGTTCTCAACCTGGCGGGCGGCTTCCTTGGCTCGGGCATCGACAACCTCGGCCACATCGGCGGCCTGATCGGCGGCTTCTGCGCCGCCTACACCGTGGGCCTGTACCGGGAGCGCCCCACCTGGAAGCGGGTACTGGCCGGCGCCGGACTGCTGCTCCTGTCCGCGGCGCTCTTTGCCGTCGGCTACCTGCGCGGCCTGCGCTTCCTGCTGACCGGCCCGATCTAAAAAACAACCCCGCGCCGCCGGATCTTTCCGACAGCGCGGGGTTATTTTTCCTTTACGCAAAGGGCGTGCACGCTTCCAGCGTCTCCAAATCCAGCGCCACAAGAAGGCTCGTCTCGTCCGGCTTTGCGCTGTCCCAGAAGTAGAGCCTTTCCCCATCCGTGCCCAGGCGGCATCTCTGTCGTCGATGCGGCGCGGTCGAATGTCCAAGCTCCGTCGTCTTTCGCCGCAGCGCATATTTATAAGAAAAAGGCCGCTCTTTCTCGTCTTTAAGAAAGAACGGCCTTGCTTGTCCCTGCTGGATCGGTTTGCGGGATTTCCTTCGCACGTTGGGTTTGGGATCCGGAGCTGTGTGTTTCCCTTCGCTTCCGGTCTTGTTCCTTTACGCTCTGCGGTCCTTTTTCAGACCTTGTGTCCCGTTTTCCTGCGCCCTCGGTTTTCCCTTCGGTCTCTCTGCCTTCCCTGGAAAACCATCCTTAGGCGCTTGCCGAAGTCCTCTCGCTGGACTTTTCTTTGCGGAATGCTGCCGCCATCCCGGCGGGATCTCCTTCTCCCCGTTGCCCGCTTCCGCCGGCGGCTTTCGGGGTATGCGTCTAGCCCATGGGCCTTTCCTCGCTGTTGGTCGTCCGGGGTCTCGCTCTTCTGCGCTTCTCCCGTTCTTCTCCCCGTTCCTCTCTTCGGACCTCTTTCGGGGTTCTTTGCAGGAGTTTTCCTTTAAGAGACGTTCCCCTTCCTGGCTTTGGCGGTTGTGCCTTCTTTGCACGGCTTCCCTTTCGGAGAGGCTTTCCCGGGCTGTTCCCGCGATACTTGCATCGCTTTTCGTCCCGTTTTTTGCTCTTCTCCTGCGTTTCCCACGCTGGAAGCGCCGCCGTTTTTTGGTGTATGCAGATCTCGGAGCCTCTGCTCTCGAGTTCTCGCTATGCTCTGTGAATCGCGCTGCGCTTTCTCCGTTTTTCGGGTTTCCCTTCGGCTGTCGGTGGACGGAGTATCCGTTCGCTTCCCGTTTTCCTCCGGGATCCATCGCTTTTGCCTGTTTCCCCGGCGAATTTAGCGTTCTTTCCGCGACTCTCTTAAAAATTCCAGGCCTTGGAAATTCAGGCGCCCTGATGTTAGGAGTTCACGATGTCCTGTTTTCGGGTCTTCCCTGGCCTTGCCCTGGCGGCATCGCGTCAGTCTCGGCCTCGTCCTTCATGCCTGTTTCTGTTTAGTTTTTTAGTTTGTGGGACTTTTTTCATCAACCGCTTCCGAGATTTTCCATGATCTCTTTTTTCGAAGCGATCCCGTTAAAAGTTCCCGTTTGTCCTGTGTTCTCGGTCGTGCAGCCAGCCTCATTCCACTTGTCTTTGGCCGGATGCCTGCGGTTCTCCTTCGTCCGACGACTCCTGTGAATTGCCGCTTTGCCGACTCCTGCTGCGCAGTCTACGCACTGCGCTCGTATCAAACACACGCTGTCCAGGCAACTGCGGTCAGTTCTTGGAAGCCGTCGGAACGCTGCCGCCGGCGATCTCAGCCATCTCGGTACCCGCCATTGGAAGCGCCCCCTTTCCTTTTTCTTGTCTATACTATACCATGCCCCCGCGCTTTTGTCAACAGGAATTTTTCCGCGTATTTTAATTATATAAGTATAACTATATTTCTCATGCGTGTCATTAAAATCCCTTTATATTCAGATATTTTCCGTCATTCACTTATTTCCGCGTCTTTGAAAATGTGCTCTATATGTTTATGTTTTTATAAATACATCCAAAAAAATTTTTGCGCCGCATTTCTGCGGCGCAAAACAAAAGGGGGTCACTTCCGGCGCAGCACGTCGGTGCCGAGGAAGGGGCGGAGCACTTCGGGCACGACGACCGAGCCGTCGTCCTGCTGGAACTGCTCGACGATGGCGGGGATGACGCGGGAGGTGGCCAGGCCCGAGCCGTTGAGCGTGTGCAGGTACTCGATCTTCTTGCTGTCGGCGCGGCGGAAGCGGATGTTGCCGCGGCGTGCCTGGTAGTCGCGGGCGTTGGAGACGGAGGAGCACTCCTTGTACTCGTTCATGCTGGGGATCCAAAGCTCGATGTCGTAGGTGGTGGCCATGGAGGCGGAGCAGTCGCCGGCGGCAAGCTTGGAGAGGCGGTAGTGCAGGCCCAGGCCCTCGACCAGGGCGCAGGCCTTGCCGATGAGCTCCTTGAGCATGGCGTCGCTGTCCTCGGGGCGGGTGTAGCCGAACATCTCCACCTTGTTGAACTGGTGGCCGCGGATCATGCCGCGCTCGGAAGCGCGGTAGGTGCCGGCCTCGCTGCGGTAGCAGGGCGTGTAGGCAAACATGCGCTTGGGCAGGTCCTTCTCCTCCAGGATCTCGCCGCGGTAGAGGTTGATCAGCGCGGTCTCGGCCGTGGGCAGCAGGAAGTGGAAGGCGTCGTCCCCGGCGCTGACGCGGTAGACATCGTCCACGAACTTGGGGAACTGCCCGGCGGTAAAGCCGCAGGCGTAGGTGAGGATGTGCGGCGGCAGCATGAAGGTGTAGCCGTCCTTGATGTGGGTGGTGATGAAGTAGTTGAGCAGCGCCCACTCCAGCCGCGCGCCCATGTCGGTGTAGAGCCAGTAGCCGTTGCCGGCCAGCTTTACGCCGCGCTCGTAGTCGATCAGGCCCAGATCCTGGCAGAGATCGACGTGGTTCTTGGGCTCGAAGGGGAAGGCGGGCTTTTCGCCGAAGACCTTGACGACCTGGTTGTTCTCCTTGCCGCCGGCCACGACGTCCTCGGCCGGCAGGTTTGGCAGGGCCGCGACGAAGGTCTCGATCTTCTCCTCCAGGCCGCGCTGCTCCTCGTCCATGCGCTTGACGCTCTCGCTCATCTCCTTCATCCTGGCCATGAGCGGGGCCATGTCGCCGCCCTCCTTCTTGATGCGGGGGATCTCCTTGTTGATGCGGTTGCGCTCGGCCTTTACGGCCTCGTTCTCCGCGATGAGCTCGCGGCGGCGCGCGTCCCACTGCAGAAGCTCGGTAAAGTCCACCTCGTACTCGCGCTTGGCCAGCTGCGCCTTGACAAAGTCGGGGTCTTTGCGGATCAGGTTGATGTCCAGCATGCTCTCTTTCCTCCGATTC
>CALWKN010000003.1 GCA_944381265.1 uncultured Clostridia bacterium | reverse complement strand
CCTGGTCCTTCATGGTGCTGGTGATCATGGCGTCGCGCATGCGGGAGCGGTTGTAGTCCTGGCCTGTGCAGCGCAGCACAAAGCCCTTGTAGTCCGTGTACTCGCGGTCGGAGAAGAGCGGCGCGTAGAAGCGGTCCTCGTCGCCGTACTCGCTGCGGGCGTAGACGGCGAAGGACTTCTGGTCCTGCACGCGGGAGTACTGGCCGTTGAGCTTAAAGGAGCCGTCCTGCTCGACCAGGCGCGTGCCGTCCGGCTCCCAGATCTCCACGTGCACCGGGTACTCCCAGTCCATCCAGAAGTTGGCGCCCACGCCCGGGCTGCCGTGCGGATACGCCTCCTGATAGTTCGGCCCGTCGGCGTACATGCCCATCTCGTCGGAGAAGAGGTACTTGTCGTCCGTGACCAGGGAGACCACGCGCACGGTGTGCGTATCCTCGGTGATGTAGGTGCGGGTGGCGGTGGTGGAGGTCAGGTACCCGTCCCGCACGGCGATGGCGCGGATGACGGTGTCGCCGTCAATGGAAATGGGGCCGCTGTAGGGGGTGGAAGCGGTGGTGGGGGTGGAGCAGTCGGTGGTGTAGTAGATCTGCGCGCCCTCCTCGGCGCTCAGCGTCAGGGAACGCGGCCCGGACTCCACGCCGCCCTCGTCGGAGAAGGCGGGCTCTTGGCAGACGCCGAGGTAGGCCGTCGTGCTGTTGGCCTCCCCGGGGGTCGCCTCGGCATAATAAAAAAAGCCGGTGCGCGCTTCGTCCCTGCCGAAGGAGACGTCGGTGGAGAGGGCGGGGACGGACACGCGGTCCACGACGTTCTTGTCCGCGTCGTAGAGGTAGAGCATTTCCCCGGCGGCGGAGCCCTTGAAGTCCGCGGACAGCGATGCGTACTCCTCGCCAAGGTCGGTGTCCGTGCCGGTGAGGTAGACGAGCGTGCTCTCGCCGTTTTCCAGCGTTACGTCCGGAAAGGTGAAGCGCGCCGTGGCCCCGGCCTTGTTGGTCAGGCGGTAGCCGGCAAGGTTCACCGCCGCGCCGGAAATGTTGGTGATCTCCACCCAGTCCGGCGTCTGAGAGGCGATCTCCAGCGTCGAAGCGTTGCGCGTCATGACTTCGGAGATGTAGACGCCGCGGTTGTGTTCCTCAAAAAAACGGTTGGAGAGCGTGGTCTGGCTCTCCAACGTGTTTTCCATGCCGGGGGTGGGGATCTGCTCGACGACAAAGTCGCCGCTTGCGTCCGGGGAGCGCGCGTAGGAGGTGTCCGCCGCCAGTTCCGGCACGTCCACGCGGTCCAGCAGGTAGCCCTCCGCGTCGCAGAGGGTGAGCGTCTCCCCGCCCGAGGAGATGGAGAAGCTGGCGTGCGGGATCTCCGCTTCGAGGTTGTCCGTGCCGTCGGCAAAGACCACGACGCGCTCGCCCGGGCCGATGGACATCGACGGGAAGGTCCACTTCATCGGCTCCGTTGGGTCGTCCGACAGGCCGTAGCCGATTAGGTCGATGGTCTCGGAGCCGGTGTTTACGATCTCGACCCAGTCGGGGTAGAGGCCCTGCTCGTCGGCCAGAGTCGTTGCGTTGGCGGACTGCACCTCGTTGATCTTGAGCGCGCTCTCGTCCCGCTTGTCCCAGAGGGCGAGGTAGGCGCTGTGGCCCTCCTCGGTGTTGGCAAAGCCGGGGGAATAGAACTCCGTCTCCTCCCAATTTTCGCCGACCTTGATCTTGGAGAGGTTGGAGGAGGTCGATGCGCCGGGCACGGAGTCCACGACCGCGCTGCCGGAGAAGAGGTAGAGCGTCTCCGAGCCGTTGAGCTTAAAGCCGGTGTGCAGGTTGCCGTCGGCGGCGCTGCGGTTCTTGCCGGAGAGGAAGACCACGCGGTACTCGCCCGGCGCCAGCGTGATGGCGGGCAGGGGGTACTTGGCGTCGTTCTCCCGGTCGGAGAGCGAGTAGCCGGAGAGGGAGAGCTCGGCGGCGGTGGAGTTGTACAGCTCCACCCAGCGGGGGTAGTCGCCGTCCTCGTCGCGCACGGCGCCGTCGTTCTCCACCATGAGCTCGGAGAGGACGAGGCCCGCCGCGCCGGCGGGGAGCTCTTCGCCCGCGGCGCCGGAGCCGCCGTCCGACGGGGCGTAGCTCGGGGCGAGCTGCTTGTCCGCGGCGTAGACGATCACCCCCACGATCACCACGAGGAGGAGCAGTATGATGAGGAGATTGGAGGCGCTGCGCTTCATTTCCACGATCCTTTCCGAAAAAGAGCGAACTTTGGGAATGCCTGCCTAGTGTAGCACAAAGGGAGGCGGATTGCAAACCCTTTGCCTTATATATAGGTAAATTTTGCAAGCACGCGGCGCGCGGCGTCGGCGCGCGGCGGCCCACATTCTAAAGACGATGGGCGGGCACAAAAAGATTCGGCAAATTTGCGGATCCGGCGCGCTTTTTCGCCTGCCGGGACGCTGCGGCGGGTGATTGACGTTTGCGCCGCGGCGGGGTACAATAGCGGTAAAGGAAAAGGAAGCCGAAAGGACGCGCCAAAGCGGCGCGATGACAGACGATGAGAAGAAAAGGTTTTCGGGCCTATATCAAGGCCCTGGCCGCGCCGCAGTCGCTGGCGCGGCTCAAGGTGCGCAAGGCGCTGACCTCGCCCTCGCGCGTGCTGATGCTGGGCTTTGGCGCGCTGATCCTCTTTGGCGCGCTGCTGCTGCACCTGCCCCTTGCCAGCACCGGCGAGCGCCTGCCCTTTTTGGACGCGCTCTTTACCGCCACCAGCGCCGTGTGCGTCACCGGCCTTACGGTGGTGGACCCGGGCGTGGACCTCACCTTCTTTGGCCAGGCGGCGCTGATCGCCCTGATCCAGGTGGGGGGTCTGGGCTTTATGACACTGAGCACGCTGATCCTGATCCTGCTGCGCCGCCGCATCACGCTCAGCGAGCGCCTTGTCATCTCAAACTCCCTAAATGAAGAGGGCCTCTCCGGCATGGTGGCCCTGACGATGCGCATCGTCGTCTGGGTCTTTGCCATAGAGGGCGTGGGCGCGGTGCTGCTCATGACCCGCATGATCCCGGAGCACGGCGTGGCCCGCGGCGTCTGGCACTCGGTGTTCCACTCCATCTCCGCTTTCTGCAACGCCGGGTTTGACCTGGTCAGCGGCTTTCCCTACTACAAAAACGACGCCGTGGTGCAGCTGATCATCTGCGCGCTGATCACGCTGGGCGGCATCGGCTTTTCGGTGCTCTTTGACATCAAGCGCAGCCACTGGCGCTTTTCGCGCCTGACGCTGCACTCCAAGCTCGCTCTGGTCATCTCCTTCCTGCTCACATTCGGCGGGGCGCTGTGCTTCCTGCTTCTGGAGTACGAGAACCCAAAGACGCTGGCCGACCCGGAGATGTACCCGCATATGCGGCCCATCAACGCGCTGTTTCAGTCCGTCACCTGCCGCACGGCGGGGTACAACACGCTCAACCAGGCGGACCTCACCTCGCCATCGCTCATGCTGACGATGATCCTGATGTTCATCGGCGCCTCGCCCGCCTCCACGGGCGGCGGCCTGAAGACCACGACGTTCGGCCTGTTCTTCCTGCTGATCGTAAACGAACTGCGCGGGCGGGACCGCGTGGTGGTGTTCCGCCGCACGGTGAGCCAGCGGCAGATCAACCGCGCCGTGGTGCTCTTTACGCTGGCGCTGACGCTGATCATACTCTCGCAGGTGATACTGACGCTGCTGCTGCCGCCGTCCGAGGCGGTCAACGCCGCCAACATACTCTATGAAGTGATCTCGGCCTTTGGCACGGTGGGCCTCACCATCGGCGTCACGGCCGAGCTCAACGCCGCCGGCAAGGTGCTGATGTGCATCGTGATGTTCGTGGGCAGAGTCGGGCTGCTCACCATCGCTTTGGGGCTGACGCGCCGCCGGCCCAAGGGACAGAACCACCTGGTCTATCCCGAGGGCAAGGTGATGATCGGATAATTTTAAGGCACAAGGAGAGAAGAAAAATGAAGCAATTCGTGGTGATAGGCCTGGGGCGCTTCGGCGTTTCCGTGGCCACGGAGCTCTACCGCATGGGGCATGAGGTGCTGGCCATCGACCGCAGCGTCGAGCGCGTGGACGAGATCGCCGACTCCGTCACCCACGCCGTCTGCGCCGACGCAACGGACGAGGCGGAGCTGGGGTCTTTGGGTCTGCGCAACTTCGACGTGGCGGTGGTCTCCATCGGCAGCGACCTGCAGGCGAGCATACTCGTCACCACTTTGTGCAAGGACCTGGGCGTAAAATTCGTCCTCACCAAGGCCAAGAGCGCGCTGCACGCCAAGGTCCTGCAGCGCGTGGGCGCGGACAAGGTGGTCTTCCCCGAGTGGGACATGGGCATCCGCACCGCCTACAACCTGGTCTCCACCAACATACTGGACTACATCGAGCTCTCGCCGGACTACTCCCTTGTCGAGATCAGCGTGCCGCGCCAGTGGGTGGGCGAGACGATGAAGGACCTGAACCTGCGCGTGCGCTACGGCATCAACGTCATGGCCATCCGCCATGTGAGCGGCGACATCTCCGTCGCCCCCCAGGGCACGGACGTGCTGGAGGCGGACGACGTGCTGGTGGCCATCGGCTCCAACGCCAGCATCAACCGCCTGGAGGACATCACCGGCCGCTAGGCGCCGTAGACGCGCGCGATCTCCACGTTCTGGAAGAAGGTAAGGAGGATCTCCCGCGCCGTCTTTCCCTCCTCCGCCATCTCATAGGCGCCCCACTGGGACAGGCCCACGCCGTGGCCGTAGCCGGAGCCGGAGATCGTGACGCCGCTTTCGTCCGCGTAAAGGTCGGTGAGCAGCGTGGACTTCATCTCCGTGCTGCCGATCGAAAGGCGAAAGTCCACCGCGCGCACCGTGTTGTCCCCGGCCGTGAGCGTCAGCGCTCGGCCCGAGGGGCCGCGCTCGCCTATGGCAAGGGAGGCGGCGTCCCCGCCGCCCAACTCGTCCAGCGCCGCCTGCACCCGCTCCAAGGGGAACCAGGCGGTCCAGGCGCGTACGTCCTTCGGCGCCTTTGGCGACTCGCGCACCTGCGCCGAGCGCGTGTAGGCGGGCTCGGGGTCGGCGTAGCCCAGGCCCTCCCAGGCCGCGGCCGTCACGCCGCCGGAGTGGGAGTGGAACCAGGCCTGGATCGGCTCGCCGCCGCTGAGCAGCACCTGGCCGCGCGTCTCGTTTACCGCCTGGCGGATGCGCTCGTTGACCTTGGACATGTCGTAGGCCTGCACTTCCTCGATGTCGGTGGAGAGCTGCGCCCCGGCGTACTTGGAGCCGCCGTCCTCGATGAAGCGCAGGGCGAAGGTCCGCGCCAGTATCGCCTGGGCCTTGAGCGCCTCCAGCGGCCAGTCGCCCGCCATTTCCCCGGCCAGGACCCCGGCGATGTAGCTCTCAAAGTCCATGGTCTCCACCACCTCTTCCTCCGACAGGTACACCTCGACAAGCGGCACGCCGCTCTCGCCTATGGTCAGCTGCTCCGGCAGCGCGTAGGCGGGCGCGGTGGGAGAGGGCGCGGCGCTGGGGGAAGGCGAAGGCGAGGCTTGCGACGCGCTGGGCGCAGGCTTGTCCTTGGCGGCGCAGGCGGCGCACAGCAGCAGCGGCAGAAGCAAAAACGCGATCCGTTTCATCCATGCTCATCCTTTCCGGCCGGGGGAAAACGCGCCCCGGCTCGGCGCTAGTTTCCCCGCCGCGGCGCGGAAGCATGCCCTTTTTTCTTATGAAAAAGACAAAGAACAAGGAGGGAAACCGCTATGCCCCGTTATTCCGTACTCTCGCCCAACGGGCGGGTCAAGCTCCATCTGACGCTGCAGGACGGCGCGCTGTCCTTTTCCGCCGAGAAGGACGGCGTGGCGCTGGTCGACCGCTCGCCGCTGGGGATCGTGCTGCGGCAGGGCGACTTGAGCGCTGGCCTTGCGCTGGTCTCCAGCCACTCTGCCGAGATCGACGAGACGTATTCGCTCCCCGCCTTCAAAAAGAGCGCCTGCCGCAACCACGCCAACACCTGCACGCTCTTCCTGGAAAAGCACGAGGAGACGCTGCAGGTCGAGGGCCGCGCCTACGACGACGGCGTGGCCGTGCGCCTGATCGCGGACGGCGAGGGCGCGGCGCAGATCCTGGAGGAAAAGACCGGCTTTGCCCTGCCGGCCGGCGTCGGCGACGTCTACGGCATGAAGTACCTCTTCTCCTACGAGGATATGTACCACCCCATCCCCAAGTGTGACCTTTGGCAGAACCGCCTGGCCTTCCCGGTGCTGGCGGACTGCGGCGCGGGCGTCTGGGCGCTCTACGCCGAGGCCGCGGTGTTCGGCGACTACGGCGGCAGCAACCTGCTCTCCAGCCGCGAGGAGCCGCAGCTGCTGCGCGTCCGGCGCGCGCCGGACCAGCTTGGGCCGACGCCCGCGCACTTCCCCGTGACCACGCCCTGGCGCGTGGTGCTCTGCGGCGACCTAAACGACATCGTCGCCTCCAACACGCTGGAAAACCTCAACCCACCCTCCATCGTGGCGGACACCTCCTTCGTGCAGCCGGGCGTTGCCGCCTGGAGCTGGATGGCGGAGAACGACTCCACCCGCGACCCCAAGCGCTGCCGCGAGTATGTGGACTACGCCGCGGAAATGGGTTTCCCCTACTACCTGGCCGACGGCGGCTGGCCGGGGAACGTGGACATACCGGAGCTGGTGAAGTACGCCGCGGAGCGGAACGTCAAGATCTGGCTCTGGGAGCACAGCAAGGACGTGCGCTCGCCGGAGAGCGCCGAGGAGAAGTTCAGGCTCTGGGCCTCCTACGGCGTGGTGGGCGTCAAGATCGACTTCTTCGAGAGCGATCGGGCCGAGCGCGTGAAGCAGTACGGGTATCTGGCGCGCCTGGCGGCCAAGTACCGCCTGATGGTCAACTTCCACGGCTGCATGAAGCCCGCGGGTGAGATCCGCACCTGGCCGCACGTCATGACGCGCGAGGGCGTGCTGGGCGGGGAGTACCTGCAGAACTTCTCCACCTTCCTGCCCATGGGCCCGGACGCGGCGCACAACTGCACGCTGCCCTTTACGCGAAACGCCATGGGCCCGATGGACTACACGCCCGTCTGCTACCGCGCCTACCTCACCGGCACCACCGACGCGCACCAGACGGCGCTGACCGTGATCTTCACCTCCTATATCCTGCACATCGGCGAAAAGGCGGAGACGGTGCTCGCGCACCCGGCGCGGCCGTTCCTGAGCAAGGTGCCCACGTCCTGGGACGAGACGCGCCTGCTGGAGGGCTACCCGGCCTCCTTTGTCACCATGGCGCGGCGCAAGGGGGAGAACTGGTTCGTCGGGGCCATCTGCGCCAGGCGCCCGCGCAGCGTGCGGCTGGAGACGGACTTCCTCGATCCGGACGCGGTGTACAGCGCCGCTCTCTTTGCCGACGATCTGACGGACGAAAGGCCCTTTGATGTGTCCGAGGGCGCGCTGCCCCCGGCGGACGAGGCGCTGTGCGCAAAGCTCGACGCCATGCCCAGCCGCCCCGCGCTGCACGGCCACGACCTGCACGCCATGCGCGTGGAGCGCTTCCAGGTGAAAAAGGGCGACGTGCTGGAGATCCCGCTGGCGGTCAACGGCGGCTTTGCCCTGATGCTGGAAAAGCAGGCGTAAGAAAGAACGAACAGGGGCGGCGCACCGGCGCCGCCCTGAGCGTGTCGACAAAGTCGACACGCTTCGAAAAAATGCAAGTCTGCATTTTTTCGAGTGACATCCGCCTGCGCCCCGTGCCGCCTGCGGCGGCCCGGGGTTTCGGGCCTAGCAAGCCTGCGGCTTGTACGGCCCTCCAGGGGCTTCGCCCCCTCCGGAAGTGCCGCGCGCTGCGCGCTGGGCGCGCCGGATACCGGAAACGGTTCCTGCGGAACCGTTCCTCCGCCTGCGCCCCGTGCCGCCTACGGCGGCCCGGGGTTCCGGGCCTAGCAAGCCTGCGGCTTGTACGGCCCTTCAGGGGCTTCGCCCCCTCCGGAAGCGTACACGCCGCCGCTGCGGATTGAAGATGAAGGGGCTGCCAAGGGTGAGCGAAGCGAACCTGGAGGCCGAGGACGCTCCCGTTAGGGAGCATCGCAGGCCGGAACCCCCGGGCAGCGTATGCTGCACGGGGGCGCAGTCGCCCCTTCATGCATCCCCCAGAGAACGACCCTACTTTTTTGACAGTCTGGGGGCGGCGCACTGGCGCCGCCCTTTTTTGAATTTTCGCCCCCAAAAGGAGTGTGTTTTTATGTCCAAACGGAAATGGGACGGGCCTCGACTGGCCTTTGTGTTCGTGTTCGTCTCGCTGCTGCTGGCGGCGGTCTATACGCTGGTGGTGCTGGTGCTGG
>CALWKN010000002.1 GCA_944381265.1 uncultured Clostridia bacterium | reverse complement strand
AAGACGGCCCTCCGGGAGCGGGAGCTGCGCCTTGCCAAGGCCGGATCGATCGCCGAGGCCGCGCTGCAGCTCAACGGCGTGTTCGAGGCGGCGCAAAACGCGGCGGAGCAGTACCTGGACAGCGTCCGCGCGCAGACCGGCCGCGTGGACGAGCTGTGCAGCGCGCGCGAGGCCGAGTGCGAAGCCCGCGTGCGCGAGATGGAGCAAAAGGCCGCCGCCCTCAAGCAGCAGGCGGAAGAACAGGCCAGAACCGTGATCCAGCAGGCGGAGGAGCAGGCCGCGTCCCTGCTGCGCCAGGCGGAGGAACAGGCCGCCGCAAGAGAAAAAGAGGCCGAGCAGCGCGCGCAGGACTACTGGCAGCAGGTCGAAGCGCGCCTTGACGCCTTCTATAAGGAACACGAGGAGCTGCGCGCGCTCCTGAAAGGCGGCCGGGCATGAGGCGCGCGCGTTCGTCCGAGGCGCCCACCGTGGCCCAGCTGGAGACGGAGCTGCACCGCCTCACCTACCGCCACCGCTTCCACCGCGTCCTGCGCAGCACCATCTACGCCCTGCTCACCGTGGCCGCCGCCGCGGTGCTCATCGCCACGCTCTTTTTGCCCGTGCTGCGCATCTACGGCTCCTCCATGACCCCGACGCTCGAAGACGGCGACATCATCGTCTCGGTCAAGAGCAGCGACTTTGCCAGCGGCGACATCATCGCCTTCTGGTTTAACAACAAGATCCTCGTAAAGCGCGTCATCGCCCAGCCCGGCCAGTGGGTCGAGATCGACGAAAACGGCTTCGTCTCCGTCGACGGCCAGCCCCTTTCCGAGCCCTACCTCAGCGAGCACGCGCTTGGCCAATGCGATATCGATTTCCCATACCAGGTGCCGGAGGGGCGCGTCTTCGTTCTGGGAGACCACCGCTCAACCTCCGTCGACAGCCGCAGCACCACCGTCGGGTGCGTGGCGCAGGAGCAGATCGTCGGCCGCCTGCTCTTCCGCGTCTGGCCGCTGTCGCGCCTCGGACCGATGAACTAGAGAAGAAGGAGAGAGAAGCATGCAGCATAACGAGAACCGCGCGCGCAGCCTGCTCGCGGGCAAGCGGAAAAGCCGCCGCCGCGCGCGCGTCTTTGCCGCCGCCGCCGCGCTGGTGGCGCTGCTGACGGCCTATCTGCTCTCGCTCCCCGCCGTGACACTGCGCGCAGGGCACATCGAGGCGGAGGCCGCGGCCACCACCGCGCCCCTTGCCCAGCCGCTTTCCGTGCGCGTCACCGCGGAGGCCGCCGACGCGCCCACCGTCTTTGCCCTGCTCGACGAGGGCGAAAACGCCGCGCTCGACCCCGACAGCCTGGCATTCGACGAGCAGGGCACGGCGAATGTCCTGAGCGAAGACGGCGAGTCCCTCGCCCTGCACCGCGCCTTTGACGAGCAGGGCCGCGCGCTCTACTGGTTCGAGCTGCCCGCCGGCGCCGCCGCCGCCTTCGAGCTGGCCTTCGTCAGCGGCGCCGACCGCTACCGCACCACCTATATAGAGGAAGAGATCCTCCTCACGCCCAGCCCGGAGCCGAGTCTGGAGTCGAGTCTGGAACCCAGTCTTACGCCGAGCCTTATGCCTTCGGCGACGCCGGAAACGACGCCGGAAACGACGCCGGAATGGACCCCGGCGCCCACCCCGACGCCCACTCCAGAACCGACGCCGACCCCGACGCCCACCCCGGAGAGCACTCCGGAGATCACGCCGGAACCCACCCCGGACGCAACGCCCGCCCCCACCCCCGAGGCCACTCCGGAAACGCCCCCCGAGCCCGCGCCGGAGACCACCCCGGAACCCGCGCCGGAGGAGATCGCGGAACCCGCCCCGGAGAGCGGCGCGCCGGTGCTGGCCCGCGCCCTGCCCTTCCTGCGGGCGCGCGGCGCCTACCTGACGCTGCGGACGATGCTGGAGCTGTCGCAGGCCCCGGATGTCCTGCCGGAAAATGCAGAACCCCCGGCGCTTTCTCCGGAGAACGCCCCGGCCCCGACGCCGGAGATCGTCTACCGCGCCGAGACGGAGCGCTTCTCCGCGGGCGACCCCGATGCGCCGGGCACGCTGACGCTGTCGCTGGGCAGCGGGGCGGACCTGGAGGCGGCGCGCGCCGGCGCCCATGCGGCGCTGACGCTCACCTGGCAGGAAGAGGCCCTGGAAGAGGAAGCGCCGCCCATCCCGGAGGACGCCACCAGCTGGGCCACCGTGGACAAGCCGGGCTTTGCGCCCGCCAACGACGGCATCATGCTGCTGGCGGACGCAGATCCGACGGATGCAGGGGACCCGCGCGACAGCCACGACTTCTCGGACAACATCACAAACGTCACCGTCTCCAAGCAGCAGGGTGACCAGTGGGTGTCTGGCGAAACGTTCCAGGACGGAGACTCTGTGCGCGTGAACATCCAATACCAGATTCCGGCCAACACCGTGGGCGCGGGGAACAAGACCATTCACTACGATATGCCGGAGGGCATTACGCTTGCCCAGGAGGAGAGCGGTACTGTCTACGATGGCAATCGCCCAGTCGGCGAATACACGATCACAGAGGACGGCTACATCACCATCACCTTCAACGACGACTTCTCCGACGACCGCGCCTTCACCGGACAGATCCAGTTCGAGGGCAGGGTCTGGGCAAAAGAGGGACAGGACGAGACGGAGATCAACTTCGGCGATGTAGGCTCCATCACCGTCAAGCCCAACACGGACCCCACCGATGTGCGCGTGGAAAAGACCGGTACCTACGATAAGACGGACGGGAAGCTCCACTACACGCTGACCGTCACCACGGAGAAGGGCACGAACGGCGCGATCACCGTCAAGGACAGCTTCGGCTGGACAAACACGGATGCCCGGTATGAAGAGGGGAGTTTCAAGGTTGTCAAGGTGGTCAACGGCGTTGAGACTGCGGTTGATTCGAGCCAGTACACGTTCACAAGAGAGAATGGCCAGAAGGACAGCTTCTCCATCTCCGGCCTGCCCGAGCTGGAAGCGGGCGAGCGCTACGAGATCACCTACACCGCCACGCCGGACAAGACC
>CALWKN010000001.1 GCA_944381265.1 uncultured Clostridia bacterium | reverse complement strand
ACTTCATCTTCGGGGACATCCCCGATGCGCTCGACCCCTTTGACTACGAGACGTTCTACAACACGGGCGCGCGCCTTGTCATCGGCTGCACGGCCGTAGAGAAGGGCGCGCCCCTTTACGCCGCCACGCCGCCGCGGGGGGCGCTCAACGCCGACTTCCGCGCCTCCAGCTCCATCCCGCTCTTTTCGCCCATGGTGCGCGTGGACGGGCATCTGCTTCTTGACGGCGGCACCGCCGACCCGATCCCCTTTGCCGAGGCGCTGCGCAGCTGCGACAAGGTGGTCGTGGTCTGCACGCGCGAAAAGGCCTACGTCAAGAAGCCCACGCCCGCGCACTGGCTCTACCGCCGCGTGCTGCGCGACTACCCGCGCATGTGCCGCGTCTGCGAGGAGCGCCACGCGCTCTACAACGCGCAGCGGGAGCGCCTCTCCTCGCTGGAGAAGGAGGGGCGGGCGCTGGTCTTCTACCCCGAGCGCATGGACATAGAGGTCTTTGAGCGCCATCCGGACAAGCTGCGCGCGGTCTACGAGCGGGCCTACGCCCAGGCGCAGGCCCGCGAGGAGGAAGTGCGCGACTTCCTCTCCGACTGCACCCTCCTCCCGCGCTGAGGCCGCGCGCGGGAAAGCGAGAGACACAAAAAACCGAGAACCTGCCAAACGGCGGGTTCCCGGTTGAGCGTGTCGACAAAGTCGACACGCTTCGAAAAAATGCAAGTTTGCATTTTTTCGAGTGACATCCGCCTGCGCCCCGTGCCGCCTGCGGCGGCCCGGGGTTCCGGGCCTAGCAAGCCTTCGGCTTGTACGGCCCTCCAGGGGCTTCGCCCCCTCCGGACCCCCCTGTGCCCTTCGGGCACGGCCGGGGGCGGATAAAGGAAAGCGGCCCTACGGGCCGACATCCTCGCGGCGTACACGCCGCCGCTGCGGATTAAAGATGAAGGGGCTTCGGCCCCTTCATGCATCCCCAAGCGAACAACCCTACTTTTTCGACAGTCTGAACCGGGAACCTACCAAACGGCGGGTTCCCGGTTTTTTTGCAGGCGGAGTTTAGACCTTTTCCAGGGCCTGGGCCACGTCGGCCAGTATGTCGTCCAGGTTCTCCAGACCGACGGAGAAGCGGATGAGGCCGGGGGTCACGCCGCCGGCGCGCAGCTGCTCGTCGCTGAGCTGGCGGTGCGTGGTGTTGGCCGGCTGCAGGGCGAGCGTGCGGATGTCGGCCACGTGTGTGACGGTGGAGGCCAGCTGCAGCGCGTCGATGAAGCGGGCGGCGTTTTCGCGCGGGCCGCGGATGGAGAAGGAGATGACGCCGGAGCAGCCCTTGGGCAGGTACTTTCGCGCCTTTTCGTGCTGGTCGCTGGAGGGCAGGCCAGGGTAGTTGACGAACTCGACCTTGGGCGACTTCTCCAGGAACTCGGCGACCTTCTGCGCGTTCTCGCAGTGCTGCTTCATGCGCACCGGCAGCGTCTGCAGGCCCAGATCCAGCAGGAAGGCGTCCTGGGCGCTGGGCAGCACGCCAAAGTCGCGCATCAGCTGCATGCGGCACTTGATGATGTAGGCCGGCGCGCCGTAGTCGGCGTAGACCGTGCCGTGGTAGGTGGGGTCGGGCTCGGTGAACTCCGGGAACTTGCCGTTTTTCCAGTCGAACTTGCCGCTGTCGACGATCGCGCCGCCGACCACCACCGCGTGGCCGTCCATGTACTTGGTGGTGGAGTGGGTGACGATGTCGGCGCCAAAGTCAAAGGGGCGGCAGAGCATGGGCGTGGCGAAGGTGTTGTCCACGATCAGCGGGATGCCGTGGCTGTGGGCAAAGGAGGCGAACTTCTCGATGTCGCAGACCACGAGCGTGGGATTGGTCAGCGTCTCGGAGAAGACCAGGCGCGTGTTTTCGCGCACGGCGGCGTTGAGCTCCTCGAGCGTGGCGTCCGGGGAGACGAACGTGCAGTCGATGCCAAAGCGCTTGAGCGTCACGCCAAAGAGGTTCACCGTGCCGCCGTAGACGCCGGCGGTGCACAGGATGTGGTCGCCCGCCTTGCAGATGTTGAGCACCGAAAGGAGCGAAGCCGCCTGGCCGGAGGTGGTCAGCAGCGCGCCCACGCCGCCCTCCATGGCGGCGATCTTCTCCTCGACAAAGCCCACCGTGGGGTTGGAGATGCGGGAGTAGATGTGCCCCTCCGTCGGCTGGTCGAAGAGATGCGCCATGTGGTCGGCGCTCAGGTACTCATAGGTGGTGGACTGGTAAATGGGCATGGTATGCGTGTCCCCGTTGCCCGGCTTGTAGCCGGCGCGCAGGGCGAGCGTCTCAAGTTCCATGGCGTTCTCCTCTTTCCTTGTCGTTGGGGATATGGGGAGGGGCGGCCGCGCAGCCGCGTCCCCTTTCCTTATGATACACGCCTGCGCCTCGCTTTTCAACCGGAAACTGCGCCTCTCTCCGCCAAAAGGGCCTCGTAGAAGGAGGCGGGTTGAAGCTCCGGGTAGGCGCCCGGCTCCGTCTCGTAGAGGAAGAGCCGCATCTCCTGGCAGAGATGGCAGCGGTTGTAGTAGCTGCCCCGGGGCGCAAAGCCGCGCGCCTTGCAGTATTCCAGCAGGGAGCGCGGGTCCTGCGCAAGGCGGGTGTAGACGGGGTAGACGCGCGGGTCCAGCTCCTGCCCCAGCGCCGTCAGCGGCAGGGACAGCCCCGGGCAGCCCGGCGGGATGTAGCGGCCGTAGAGGTCGATGTGGTAGTGGGAACGGCCGCCGAGCTCGGCGCAGGGGCGGCTCATGTGCGGTATGCGCGCGGCGGGCACGGTGGGCATGTCCTTTTCGTGCGTAAAGAGCGCGCGGCCCAGCATGCGCAGGCCGTGGCGCGGGCGCAGCTGCGCCCAGTAGCCGCGGCCAAAGAGCGCCTCGTACTCCTGGCGGCGGTGCGGAGCGCCGGTGGGCAGGGAGGTGAGGTCGGGGAAGAACTCGTCGATCCAGAAGGAGGCGGTGACGTCCGCCTCGCGGCAGGCGCCCACCAGCGTCAGCACCTTGTCCAGCGCGACGAATTCATTGTGATAGGGCGAGATGGAGAGCGAGAGTGTGCGCACGCCCAGAGCGCGCACGCGCCGCACCGTGCGCAGGGCCGCCTCCGGCGTGGTGACAAAGGAGGAGGACGTCTCGACATAATCGATGGGCATCTCCGCCCGCTGCGCCGCGCGGAGCACCGCGCACAGCGCCTCCTCGTCCAGGAAGGGCTCGCCGCCGCTGATGTGCATCGAGGGCGTGCCCAGCGCCTTGACGCGCCGAAACACCGCTTCGGCAAGATCCGGCGCGATGTACTCCGTTTCCCGCTGCGGCGAGCAGAGGTAGAGACAGTGGCCGCAGCGCGCCGCGCAGCGGTAGTTCACCATCAGCCCCCCAGCGGTCAGTTTGAAGATCCCAGCCATGCGCTTCCCCTCCAGTCCCCTATGCGGTTGTATACAAGGTGGAACATATCCGCAGTATACACAATACGACATGGGCGCGCCCTTGTCAAGATGAAAAAGGGCGGGACGGGGCGGCGGAGGGCGAAGGCGGCGTCCCTGGAACGACAAACGCCGCGTGTGAGGTTGGTGTATAGTGTTTGCATGGGATCACGAGGCGGAGGAGGTGCGCATCATGGTGCAGCCGGAAAAGCGCCGTCGGGCGCGCGTTTGGAGCAGGCGGGAGAAGGCGCCGCCAAGCTGGCTGGAGGAACTGCGCGCGCAGGAGCGCCTGCAGGAATTCGCCGACAGCCGGACGGGGAGAAGCCTGCGCACCGGGCTGCCGGTGCTGCTGCTCTGCCTCTTTGCCGGGCAGGGGCGTCTGATCGGCGGGGCCATGCCCTTTGCCCCGGCGCTGCTGGCCGGGGCCATGCTGCGCGACCGCGCCGTGCCCTACGCGGCGGCGGGCTGCGCGCTGGGGGCGCTGGTGGCGCGGGAGCCGGCGGTGCTGCTGAGCTGCGCGCTGCTGTTCGCGCTCTACGCCGGGCTGCGGCTGGCGAACCTGCGCCCCAACGACCTGACCTGCGTGCTGGGGGCGGGTGCGGCGGCCTACCTGCTGCCGCTGCTGTTTGCGCGCGATTTATACGACCACGTCGTGGCGCTTTCGGGCGGGATCTCGGCGGCAGTGCTGGCGCGCATGTACGCAACGGCCCTGCGCGTGCGTCTGCGCGAACGGGAGCTGCTCTCCAGCGCCGAGCGGATCAGCCTGGCGCTGCTGTTCTGCGGCGTGGTGACCGGGTTTCGGCAGGCGACGGTGTTTGGTGTCTCGCCCGTGCTGGCGGCGCTGCTGTTTGTCAGCGCCGCGGCGGGGACATTGGGCGGCGCGGGTACGGGCGCGGCGGTGGGGGCGGTGGCGGGGCTGCTCGTGGGCGTGACCGAGCCGCCGGAGCCCTATCTGTTCCCCGGGCTGGTGCTGGCGGGGCTGCTGCCGGGGATGTTCCGCGGCCTTGGGCGCTATGGCGCGGCGGCGGCGCTGCCGGTGGCGCTGCTGCTGGCCGGGGCCATGGACGCACGCTTCCTCACCGCGGCGCGGGCGGTGGAGGGCGGGCTGGCGCTGTGCGCCTTCCTCTGCGTGCGGGAAAGGCAGTGGGCTTTCCTGCGCGGGTATTTTGAAGGAGAGGAGCGGGTGCGGCGCATCGCGGCGGGCTCGCGCGAGGAGGCGGTGGCCGCGGTGGCGGACAAGCTGGAGGACTACGCCGGACTGTACGCGCGGCTGGGCCGGGCGCCGGGGGCGGGCCCCTGCGCGGCGGTGAGCGGCGCGCTGCGGGCGTTGGCGGGAGAACTGCGGCAGCCGGTGCGCGAGGAGGCGGACCTGGCGCGGGAGATCGCCGAGGACCTGGACGCGGCGGGCGCGCGCGTGGAGGGCGTGCAGGCCGAACGCGTCGGAGAGAGACTGCGGGTGAAGCTGCGCCTGCACTGCCGGGAGCGGGACGGGCTCTGCGGCAAGCGGCTGTGCCGCGTGGCGGCCGCGGCGGCGGGCGCGCCGCTGCGGGCCCGCGGCAACGCGGTCTGCCCGAAGAAGGGGCCGTGCGAGGTGGTGCTGGAGGAGGCGGAAGCCTACGAGGCGATCAGCGGCAGCGCCAGCCTGGCGGCGGGAGAAGGCCCGTGCGGCGACACGCTGACCACGGTGCAGCTGCCGCAGGGGCGGTATCTGGCGGCGCTGGCCGACGGCATGGGGCACGGCCTGGGCGCGCGGGCCGAGAGCCGCGCGGCCATGGATTTGATGGAGGACTTTTTGCTGGCGCGCTTTTCGCCGGAGGCGGCGCTGCAGGCGGTAAACGACCTGCTGTTAAGAAGCGGCGGGGAAGAGACATTTTCCACGATGGACCTGATGTGGATCGACCTTACGAACGGCACGCTGCAGGCGCTCAAGATCGGGGCGGCGCCGACCTATGTGCGGCGGGGCAAGCGGCTGCTGGCCATATCAGGCGAGGCGCTGCCGATGGGCATTGTGGAGAAGGTGCGCCCGGCGGTGACGAATCTGCGCCTGCAGGACGGGGACGCGCTCTTCCTGCTCTCGGACGGCGTGACGGACGCGGTGGGCGGGGACGAGCAATGGCTGGCGCGGGAGCTGCTGCG